>CAKZUM010000297.1 GCA_937921525.1 uncultured Saprospiraceae bacterium | reverse complement strand
AAGTCAAAATCGTAATATGTAATTCATTGGAAAATGTTTGGGTCGATGGTTGAAGTTTGTAACTTCAACCTAATATTTTGAAAGTTTGTAACTTTCTTCCACTAATACATATTATAAAAACGACTTTTCGTTCGCCCTATAAGAAAGAATAAAATTTTAGTAGGAGCGTTTGTTTTACACTCATTAAAATTAAATACAAAATAATGGATCCAATAATAACAGAAGAAACTATTACTCACTTACCCCAAAAGCCCTACCCAACCATTGCACAGGGTTTTGGTATATTTGGTATTTCTATACTGATACAACTAGCCGTAGGTATGGTACTAGGGGATTTAATGCGCAGCCAACCAAGTTTAGGCGCATTTATATTATACAATCTTTCTTTAGGACTCTCGATACTATTCGCTTGGAAAATGGGTAATAGGACAACTCTAGAACTAGGACCTTTTCCTTTGATACTAGTTCCGATTCTTATATTGATGACGCCAGCTATTTCACTATTGATGGAGCCTGTCATAGAACTCATCCCTTTTTATGAGAAATTTCAAGAACTGTTTTCAGGAATGTTAGGAGAGAATACTTGGCTAATATTTGCTACAGTCGCTATTTCTGCTCCCCTGCTAGAAGAGATCTTATTTAGAGGAATTATTTTAGATGGGTTTTTAAAAAACTATTCTCCAACAAAAGCTATTTTTTGGTCTGCTGTTATTTTTGGATTGATACATATGAATCCTTATCAATTTATAGCAGCTACCTTGATAGGAATTTTAATGGGTTGGATTTACTGGAGGACAGGATCTCTTTGGCTTTGTATTTTAATCCATTTCATCAATAATTCTTTAGGCTTTTTTATGAACTGGATTTTTGAACTACCAGAAGATAGCATGGATGGAACTAGAGCATTGATGAATAACGATAGCCAGTATTTTATGATGTTGGGTATTGCGGCGGTAATAGTGGTGATTGGTTTATTTTTGTTGGATAAGTTGATGGCGAAGGCTGCCCCTCTTGCTTGATGAGCATAGAGTAAGACTGAGTACTATGGCATAATTCAACGCGGAACTACTTTGTAGTTACACGGATATTTTTGGATTTTTGTAGGTCGTGAGTAATGTTGACAGTTACCATACTGGCATATCACACTCTCGACCTACTGAACACGTCCTATACAGGCGACCTATCAAATCCGTGTCATCCGCGTTGAATTATGCGTATTTGGACATCTACCACGGTGGGTGACATTCCACCGAGAATATCAGATCAAGTGGTTTCCGTTTATTTCAAAAACTCCGCAGTAATAATTCGTTCTAAACTACTCAAAGGAATAGAACCATTCGCTAGTACTAAATCGTGAAAGGCACGAATATCAAACTTCTCTCCTTGTGCAGTCTCTACTTTCTTTCGTAATTCTCGTATTTTTAATTCTCCAATTTTATAGGAAACGGCTTGCCCAGGCCAACCTATATACCGATCAATTTCGGTCGTTACTTCGTGAATAGAAAGTGCTGTGTTACTAGCCATAAAATCAAGTGCTTCTTGTCTAGTCCAGCCTTTATAATGCATACCAGGGTCTACTACCAATCGACAAGCTCGCCACATCTCATAGGTCAGTCGACCAAAATCTTCATAAGGTGTTTTATAAATTCCTGCTTCTTTGCCTAGGTATTCTGTATATAATGCCCAACCCTCTCCGAAGGCACTCAAATAAGTTTGCGTTCTAAATTTAGGGACATTCTCTAGCTCTTGGGCTAATGAACCTTGTAAGTGATGCCCAGGTACAGCTTCGTGTAAAGTCAACGCAGGTAAGGCATATAAGGGGCGACTCTTTAAGTTATGAGTATTCACCCAATACTGTCCTGCTCGTTGGCTTTCCATAGAGCCACCAGAATATCTACCGCTGGTATATTTTGGAGCAATGGCATCTGGAACAGGATTTACCGTAAAGGGTAAGCGAGGTAGTTTAGTAAAATATCGAGGCAAAATTTCTTCTGCTTTTTTAGAATACCATGCTGCTTTGGCTAATAGTTCCTCTCCAGTTTTTGCGTAAAATTGTTCGTCAGTTCTTAGAAAATTTAGAAAGTCTGCATAGCTACCCTCAAATGCTAATTCTTCTAAAATAGCATCCATTTCTGATCTAATCCGAGCAACCTCTTTCTGTCCTATTTCAAAGACTTCATCAGGGGTCATATCTAAAGTAGTAAAGTAACGAACTCGTTGTTCGTAATAAGCCTTACCATCCGTATTATTACGAACCCCTATTGCTTCTCGCACTTGAGGTAAGTATTCTTTCTCTAAAAATTGATGAAATGTTTGAAAGGCAGGAAGGACTTCTTGTTTGATAATGGTCAAACCTTTTTGATCTACTTCTCCTTCACTATGGAGAGGCTTTGCTAAAAATAAATCCTTGGGTTGTTTACTAAGATAATCAGAAACGTAGCCGATACAATTTTTAGCAATTATTTTAGGAACCACCTTTTTCTTCTTCAGTCCTGATTTCAACAAATCTGTTTGTTGGGCAAGATAAGCAGGAATGGCTTTTAGCTTTGTCAAGTAGTCTGCCTTTGCCTCAGTCGTTTTTAATTGTAAGTTTTGTGTGCGATAGACCATCCCTGTTAAAAAACCACCTTCCGCATTTAAAGGCATTAAGTAGGATTCATTTTCAAGATTATACAAGCGATCCTCTAATACCAGTTGGAGCATATCTTGATTAATCTGATCTGAGGCTGATAATTTAGATGGGGCAATTTTCGCTAAGTTGGAGAGTTGGGCTTGATAATGTTTGATTCGTTTTTTGATAGTCGCTTTAGAATAATCAGGCCAATGGGTAGCACCATTAGCATTTTGTTCTTTTTGAAATTCCTCTTCTATCTCTATAATTTTTGAAAGCTGGGGGTCAATATTTTGGGCGAAGAGTAGCGTACCACATAGGAATAGGAAGAATAAAGGATATAGCTTTTTCATTTATTTCACGATTAATTTACAGAGTATGAGTATTGTAAAAACTTCCTTGTAAATATCGTAAAATAATAAAGAATTCTATCTTAAATACCATAAAAATATCGGATCATCTAGGTTTATATTCTCGATGCAGTGTGATTACCGTATGGCATTGAAGTTACAAACCATACCTTTCAGGCTATCAAGAATACCAGTTAGTTATAGGGCGAAGGTAGATGGCAGAAATTTTCAAAATGCCTGTCATCTTTCACAGAAACCCAGATGACAGCCACTTTACAAGTTTCTGCCATCAATAGTCCGTCTCTTAATCTAACGGATATGGTTACAAACCTCGATAATCAATTAAAATTTATAAATCCTTCCGTTTCAAAATCCAATAACTAGTAGCAATAAAAAAAACAGCCCAACATAATGCTACAATCAAATCTTTCAAAGCAACATAATCTTGAATTTCCCAAAAGAGGTATCGAGGAAATGGAATACGTACCAAATTATGAATCGCTCTTACTGGTAAAAAAGGTGCTATCGCTCTAACACCATCTGGTAAATCTGGATAATACCTTAAAAATTGAACCGCAAAAGGCTCCATCATAAACGTATACATAAACAAGCCCATAATCACTAAACCGCCTCTCCGTACGATCATGGTAAGCAGCATAGCAAACACCAAAAAAATAAAAACATCTAAACAATACGCCAATAAAAAAGAAGTCCCAGAAAACATAAATCGTAAAGAATCAGGATGGGCATAAATCAATCCTGTTACCAATCCAATCAATCCAACTACGGCTGTAAAACTCATGGCAATGGTACCAATAAATAACAGCTTCGATAGTAGCCATTCTTTTTTACTCAATCCATCAATAATATTCTGTCGTAGTATCCGATGAGAAAATTCATTCGCAATAGAAATAATGACGATAAAGGCGGGTAAAATTTTAAAATAAGAAGCGACATAAGTTAGGTTTTGCCATACATCTGGAAAGTCATATAAAGGCAACATAGTCGGATCAAATCCTCTAAAGTCTGCTCCTTCATTTTTTAAAAAATTCATAAATAACATTCCACTAGAACAAATACCGATGGTTATCAATGCGGTCAATCCCATCAATATCCAAAAGGGTCGATAGTGTTTTAGTTTTAACCATTCGATTTGTAATAGTCTGATCATTCTTTTGTTGAGTGCTTTTTATATAGGTTAATTAAGACAAATAAAAAACGCTTTAATAGTATAGTAGAAGAAAGTTACAAAATTTCAAAATATAGCATTTTCAATAAATTTGATTTCGACCTTTCGTTTATTCTAAGAGGTATATTAATCTGAACAAAAAGTTTTCTAAAATTAAATATTGTTCTTTTTGCATTGGCAAAAAAGAACCAAAAACCCTAGACAAAAATAATCCCTCCGGTATTTTTGTCGGGCCTCCCGCTTAGATGTTGACCAAGCGAAACTTACTATTTACATCTAAAATAACTTTTTGCAAAGTGTATTAATTATGCTCGGATAGCAGATTTAAAAATTGCTGTTCCAGACTTCCATTTTTTTGCAATAGATGGCTTAATACAATTTGCTTTTCAAAAAGATATTGACTTATATTATTCGTGTCTGTTTCTTTTTTTGGTGTTAATATAAAGATGGAATTCTTCTTTTCCAATTTTACAATACCTGTGTAATCTGATAAGGCAGTTTGTAGAGTATCCATATTTTTTGCAGCTACCTCTATGGTAATTTGTTCTTGTAAAGCTTCTTTGACGCTTCCTTGAAATAGTTTTTCTCCCTTACGCAAAACCATGAAGTCTGTACATACTTTTTGTACCTCATCCAATAAATGACTCGCCAAAATGATCGTTTTTCCTGATTGTGTAATATCTTGGATCAACTCTCTAATTTCTACAATTCCTTGTGGATCCAGTCCGTTTGTTGGTTCGTCTAAAATTAATACGGGTGGATCTGCTAATATTGCCGCGCCTATTGCTAGACGTTGTTTCATTCCTAGAGAGTAGGTCTTGAATGGATCGTTTCTTCTTTCGTACAATCCTACTACTTTCAAAGTTCGATCAATAGATTCTATTGGACATTCTTTTATTTTGGCAATTACTTTTAAATTTTGGGCGGCGGTCATATAGGGTAGGAAACAGGGGATTT
>CAKZUM010000296.1 GCA_937921525.1 uncultured Saprospiraceae bacterium | reverse complement strand
GCATACTTTTGTCGCCATTCTAGTAATAATTCTTTTTGTAAAAGAAATAGAATTTCTTGGACTATTTGCATGGCGCAAATATACTGAATGAATGGCTATTGCTATAATGAATGCTTGTAATTTGACTGTAAGGATTTTGATACTAGAAGTCGGAAGTCAGACCATTTCATTGTCAGAGGTCAGACTCATGACGTTGACGGTAAGGGGAACAATTGTCAACATCATACATCTGACTCCTGACAGCGTAGCGATCTGACATCTGACAGCAAGGCGGTCTACTTTAACTTTATAAATATCGCTCCACAAATAAATTAATATGATGCTGTTGGTGTCCAACAATAATATAGGCCGCAGCTAAAGGAGATAAAGGATTTTCACTAGCAGTCCCTATCTGTTCAAAAGCGTCTAAAGGCAAGTTTTTAAATAATTGAATAGAAGCATTTCTTACGGCTACAAATTCTTCAATAACAGATGCTGCGCTTCGATTCTTGGCATCAGAGGAAGGAACATAATCATCTTGTTCATACCCAGGTAAGGGCGTCCCATCTTTACGGCCTATTCGCAATGCTCGGTAAGCGAATACCCTTTCTGTATCTAATAGATGAAGGATAGTCTCTTTGATCGTCCACTTTCCCCATCTATAAGAATAGTCCCATTTATCTGCTGGCAACTCTTCTAGAAAGGTTTTTAAAATACCTTTGGACGCTTCTAGTTCAGCGATAATATCTGTCCCTGCTACTAGACTAATATATTTATGATAATAACTTCCATACTCTGGTTCTGTCGGTCTACGATTGATAGTTCCCATAATTGTTTATATTTAATTGTGTTAGCTCTGAATTTGAATAACTAGAATTTTGATAAAATTCTAGTTATTCAAATTTGAACTAACATAATTATTTTTTGATTCAAACAAGTTATGTTATCTCAAATTCTATTCTATTAAAAATTATTAAATTTTAAATAGAATAGAATTTAGAGCTAACACAACATCATTGCAAATTATACTTTTTGAAGGAATAATGAAAGAGTTTATCTAAACCACAAAAGTAGTTGACAATTTCACCACATAGATACATAGGTCACATAGTATGACGTATGCTATGTGACCTATGTACCTATGTGGTAAAATACAACCCTAGCTTTGTTTTATCAAGCTGCCTCATTCTTAATTTTGTGGTAAAACTAATATCAACTGTCTGGATAAACTTGTCAAAATTTATGATGTAAAATTTATGATTTAAGATTTGCTTTACATTCTTTAATAGGGATGTCTATTTAAAATAACTCCACACACCCTCAATGATATAGGTCAGCGTCTCCGCATCCATTTCCGTATGAATCGGTAAAGAGAAAACGGATTGGCAAAGCTTTTCTGTATTGGGCAAAGAGAATTTTTTAGACGAGTAGGGGGCAAAAGCAACTTGTTGATAGAGTGGAATAGGGTAGTAGATCATGGCAGGAATTCCTTTTTCTTGTAAAAAATGAATCAAATCATTCCTATCAAAATCTATTGCTTGCAAGGTGTACTGATGAAAAATATGGGTCGAATGTGTGGATCGGAATGGCGTTTTAAGTTGTGAAATATCCCGAAAAGCTTCATCATATCGCTTTGCTACATCTTGTCTAGCAGTATTATATTGATCTAAGTATTTTAATTTTATATCCAATACCGCAGCTTGCAAAGCATCCAATCTAGAATTGACACCAATGTATTGGTGATGGTATTTTTTTGATTGACCATGATTGGCAATGCTTCTTATTTTGGCGGCAAGTTTTTTATTATTGGTAAACAAAGCACCGCCATCTCCATAGCAACCTAAATTCTTAGAAGGAAAAAAAGAAGTACAGCCTATATCGCCCAGCGTTCCTACTTTTTGTTGCTGACCATTATCTAACGTATAATCCGCACCAATAGCTTGGGCATTATCTTCGATTACAAATAAGCCATGTTCTTTAGCGAGAGATAAGATGGGTTCCATGGCAGCACTTTGTCCAAACAAATGAACAGGAACAATGGCTTTTGTTTTATTCGTAATAGCATTGGAAATATAATCGGCAGTAGTATTGAAATCATCCATATCTACATCCACCATGACTGGCTTCAACTTCAATAAGGCAATGACCTCGGCAGTAGCAACATAGGTAAAGGCAGGAACAATTACTTCGTCCCCAGGCTGCAAGTCTAAAGCCATCATAGCTAGCTGTAGCGCATCTGTTCCATTCGCACAACTAATCACTTCATGTACCCTAAGATAAGCGGCTAAATTTTGCTCGAAGCTAAGTACTTTCGGCCCTTTTATAAACTGACAAGAAGCCAAGACTTCTTGAAAAGATTGGTTTATTTCAGATTGAATTTTCAAATATTGACTTTTTAAGTCAACCATTTGGATAGGTTTGTTCCGTGTAGTTTTCATTATATCTTTGTTATAAAACCTATGGTTTTAGAGCAGAGATGCGAGAGCAGAGAATAGAGACGCATCTTCTAAAAGAAAAGTGAATTCAGTTCAAAAGCAATTGAGTGTAAAACAAAGTTGGGGCGGCAAATTTATTCATCGGATCACTTGCAGTGGTCCGATGAAACGTGCAGCTTGATCAATTTCAGAAAATGCCCCTGAATTGTTTTACACTCAATATAATTCAGTTATTTAAAAGGTTTAGCTTA
>CAKZUM010000295.1 GCA_937921525.1 uncultured Saprospiraceae bacterium | reverse complement strand
AAAATGTCAACGCCTAGATACACGACCTACAAAGATCCGAAAAAAAATCCGTGTAGCTACGAAGTAGTTCCGCGTTGAATTATGTCCCGGCAAGCCGTCTCATTTTCTTAAAGCATGAAGTTATACCAGAACAACTTTAGGAGAATTCGTAGTGAAAAATCGAGTAGTTAAGCTTCCTTAGCAGCATCCTCTTCTATAATCACCTTTGCCTTAGTAGCCACCACAAAATCCTTTGCCTCTTGCCACACTTGATCGTGAAAATCGGCAGGTGGCTTGGCCTTTGCGAATTTCACTAAATCGGCAACTTGTAAAATATTTTTTAATTTATCTTTCCAACTATTATCAAAATCTACTTGTTTGAGATTGCGCTGAATATCTTCCGTAGTAGACTCTAATGCAGGAATAGCATACCGATTTTCTAAGTACTCTCTAATGGTATAAGTCAGTCTACTTTGATAGGTTTTAATATCTCCTTGTTGCCATAGTTGCTCCGCTTTTAACTGGTCTAGTGCAGTCAATGCAATCTCATGTGCAGGCAATTTTATTTCTGGTGTGGGTGGGGCAACAGCATTTGTTTTCTTTTTTCTAAAATAATAAATCAAACCTGCTATTAAGCCAAGCGCAAGGAGTGATAGTATAAAAGGCAAGTAATCCCTCCAGTTCGCTTCTTCTCTAATTATATCTTTTATAGGTGCTAGTTGTAAGGTATCTGCAATAGATACAGTACCGACCTGCATCGGTATTCTAGTCGTTTTCGACACATTCGTAACCCCATTTTGAGTATAGCTAATCGGCAACTCTGGCAACCAATAATATCCAGAATCAAAAATGGTAAAGGTGAGGTCTTTCTGTAAAACGAAAGTTCCGTTTTTTTGTAAAGTATCCCAATCTCCCTCTACTACTATTTCTATTTCTTCCTCTGCTTCGAAGGGGCTAAGATCTATTTCTTGTACATTAATATCTGGCGAGTGATTGGCAAAAATATGTAACTTCAATTGATCTCCAATCAACATATTTGTACTGTCTACTTCTGCGGATACGCTTATCTGTGCAGGAGAGAGTATAGGGGAGAATGAAAAACATAGGCACAGTAAAATAGTTACTTGTACTTTGCTTAGGAATTTCATAGAATAAATCATTTTTATTTTTTTAGAAAGCTAGTTCTAAATTTGCCTAGCTAAAATGGAGGGCTTATTAAACGTTTTTTTAACCACATAGGTACATAGACCTCATAGGCTATGTGACCTATGTATCTATGTGGTTAAAAAAATCTATAGTTTCTCACTTACTTACCCTTTTCTCTTTTTGAAAAACTTCAATAAAGCATTCACATAAGACTCATTAGTTTGAATACTCACCACATCCGCACCCGATTTCAAGAACGTCTTTTTTAAATAATCGAAGTTACTTTGAAAGTAATCTTTGTATTGTTCTCTAATCTTTTTCACAGAGGTATCTAGCCATATTTTTTTTCCTGTCTCCGCATCCAATACTCTTACCAAACCAACATTCGGTAATTCTTGCTCTCTGGAATCATATAGATGTACGCCTATAATATCATGTCTACGAGAAGCGATACGCAAAGAGGTATCATAGTCTTTGGCAAAGAAATCAGACATGACAAAAGCCACACTTCTTTTCTTAATAATATTGTTTAAATACTCTAATGCGATCGCCACATTGGTTCCTGTACCCTCAGGTTCAAAATTTATTAACTCTCGAATGATTCTTAAAATATGAGACTTTCCCTTTTTAGGGGGAATGAATTTTTCAATTTGATCTGAAAAAAAGATAACACCAACCTTATCATTATTATTAATAGCAGAGAAAGCAATTACGGCAGCAATCTCTGTCAATACTTCATTCTTTAATTGGGTATCTGTTCCAAAATAAGAAGAAGGACTTACATCAATGACTAGCATAACAGTCATCTCTCTTTCTTCTTCAAATATTTTGATATAAGGATCGCCTGTTCTTGCGGTTACATTCCAATCTATATTTCTAACATCATCTCCATAGTTGTAATTTCTAACTTCACTAAATGACATACCCCGACCTTTAAAGGCGGTCTGATATTCTCCAGAAAAAATCTGGTTACTCAAGCCTTTAGTCTTGATTTCAATTCTTCGTACTTTCTTTAGTAGTTCGCTAGTTTCCAAATTGATGAAGTTTTACTGGACGGAAGTTAAAAAAGTAGATTTTTTCTAACCACATAGGTACATAGACCACATAGGCTATATGTACTATGTACCTATGTGGTAAAAAAATGTCCAAATACTTAAAACAAACGCCGAATAGTCGACTTTTTCTTGATATTAGATTTTATTTTTTTATAAGGAATCAACACACTTTGACGACCATAAACAATATGAAAGTTACTAAAAAAATGTAATCCTTCTCTTCCTACGGTGAACAACTTAAAATTTTGCTGATTGAGCCAAGCTTGAAAACTCACATCTGATTTATACGCCACATTCTCTTTAAATTCGCCATGAATATACTCTTTAATAAAAGCATCATAGTCAAAGCCCGCCTTGAAAATATCTTCTAATTCTACAGATGCTCTACTAGCAAAATCATAGTTAAATGCCTTTGTTGATTTATTGCCTTCCCACGTGTTATCATGAGTCAGTAGACCACTTATGAAATCATTGCTATAAAAGTTTACCTCCGTCCAAGTATATCCTCTTTGGCTAGCTCTTAAAGGAGGCGTTGCTCGTTCTTTGCGAATTAGATTTGCTTTGCTTTTACAATTTGCCATCCAATCTTTTGTCAAGAAAGTCATAATATGATTGAAGAGCGGATCTTCGGAATGAGGATATAAAAAATCATAGGTAGAATAGTAATCTGCATATTCCATACAGTTAATCCCTGTATTATGAACCAGTTCAAAAGAAGCAGAACTTTGAGCATTGTTCGCATCATAAAAACTAGCACTTAGAGCTTTACTATTTCTATAGATGGCTCTAATAGAACCTAATGCCCTTTGGGTATGTGTATCAAAAAGATTTAAATGCAAATTATTATTACCCGTCACTTCTCCACGGATAATATATGGCTTTTTATCTTTTACAAAATATGCGGTTCCTTCTATTCGATTACTGGCTGTTTTTTGTAAAACCATTTCTACTTCCCGATTATCTATTTCTCCTTTATAAGATTGTATCCATTTATTATCCGCACAATTGCTTAGTTCATTTTCTAGACTAGTAACCTCTTTTAAATAGATATTACTTCCAATCGTCTGCTCGATATTCTCCCAAGATACCACTAATGAATTTCCAATAAATTCACCAGTAAGTAAACCTGATAATTGTTGATATTGATCATATTCTTCTAGCACAATTTGATTGTCCTCTTGTTGTCCTCTTAAATTAAATCGGTCGCCACTTCTCAAATAAACTAGCTCTCCAAGACATTCTCCCTTATTACAATTTAGGTTGATCTTTACATCATTCAAGTCATCTATTCTACCTTCATAATATTTCATATTATTAGTGACAGGAATAGATAAGTATTGCTGCGCCGTCAATACGAAAGTGCAGCAGAATAATATACTCACACCAATTATTTTTTTTAAGAAGCTAATCATAGTTTGTTTTTTGATAATATCGTCAAAAACAATTGGATTGTCAATAAAAATAGAAGTCAGCGGTCAGATCGTTCTAGTTAGCTTACGCTAACGAAATTGTCAGACCAGCCCGACTGCCGTTAGGGCGGGCGGGTGTCAGACTTGTGATGTTGACCAGTAAGTTCTCAATACATAGTTGGCGTTTAGTGATTGATGGTTGTGTTAGCACCAAGAGTGCTATAGTCAACGTCATAAATCTGACAGCGCAGCGGTCTCTTCAAGGGCAGTCAACGTCACACTGGAAAAAATCATACATCATATATCTTACATCATACATCATAAATCAGCCTGATTTTGACAACTTAGCAGATTTATGATGTATGATTTATGAACTATGATGTATGATTTTCCTCAGTGCCCCACAATCTCTTCCTCTAAGGCACCTCCACCGTATTCAGTATCTTACTCACCACATCTTCTTGCGTAATATTTTCCGCTTCCGCTTCATAGGTCAAGCCTACCCGATGCCGCATTACATCATGGCAAATACTCCGTACATCTTCAGGAATGACATATCCACGTCGCTGTAAAAAGGCATAGGCTTTAGAAGCTAAAGCTAAATTGATACTAGCCCGAGGAGAACCACCATAATTAATTAAGTGGCTCAAATCTGTCATGCCATATTTTTTAGGATCTCTAGTAGAAAAGACAATATCTAATATGTACTGCTCGATCTTTTCATCCATATATACCTTTCTAACGGTCTGTCGAGCACGTAGTATATCTTCTGGTTGGACAACAGGTTCAATCTTTGGAAATTCCCCTTTCAAGTTTAGGCGAACAATTTCTCGTTCCTCCTCCATGCTTGGATAGGTGATTTTTGCCTTTAACATAAAACGATCTACTTGCGCTTCTGGCAGGGGATAAGTTCCTTCTTGCTCAATTGGATTTTGAGTAGCAAGTACAAGAAATGGTTCTTGCAATTTAAAGGTATCATTGCCAATTGTCACCTGTCGTTCTTGCATTGCTTCTAATAAAGCACTCTGCACCTTTGCAGGCGCACGATTAATCTCATCCGCTAATACAAAATTGGAGAAGATAGGCCCCTTCCGAGTCGTAAACTCATTCTTAGAAGGGTTAAAAATCATAGTACCAATAATATCTGCTGGCAATAAATCGGGCGTGAATTGTATTCGACTAAAATCTGCATTAATCGCTTTAGAGAGACTATTAATCGCCAAAGTCTTTGCTAAGCCTGGTAAACCTTCCAATAATACATGTCCCTTTGCTAAAAGTCCAAGCAATAATCGCTCGATCATATACTCTTGGCCAATAATTACTCTAGAAGTTGATTCTTTTAACTTATCAACGAAAGCACTTTCTATATAAATTTGTTGGTTGAGTGCTTCAATATCCACGTGCATACACTATATTTTTGATTGAGAGGAATTAATATTACAAATATCACGATTTTTTCAAAAATATGATAATTTTCGTTGATTGATGGAATTGCCATCATTGTGTTTGCACTCTTGGTGCAAACATAATTTTATAGATAGTAGACTTGTTCACAAATAACAAGTTGGTATATGAAAAAATCTTTTCCCTTCTAAGAAACCTAAAAAATAAGTCCGTACCTAAGGGTATGCACTGATTTTTTAAACTATGTATATATCATAGCCAAGGCAGACAGGCAGATTTGTATAAATTTTAGATAAGCTCTAAGTAGCTGTTATTGGCACTAATTATGCTGTCTTAAATGAGTAGTAATGGCACAAACAGCAATATACTACTGGACTTTAGCAGAGAGAATAGAGGTGTATTTCTTTTAAATCTGTGTGCCTTGGCAGGTAAGTTTAAACAAAATCTGTCTCTGCTCTCGGTTCTAAAGCTGCCATCGGATGGCTAACGCCGTCCGATGGCGACGAAAATCTTATCATCTGATAGCGGTAGCCATCCAACGATAAGGTTTAGACTTTTGTAATAGTTACTTCTTTTTTAACTGACGATATAATTAGGTCGCCAGATAATAATTTTATCCTATCCCCCTCAATAGAGAATTTCCTTCTCTAATTCCCTTTACTATTATTCAAACAATAAATTGTTGATTTTGACAAGAAAGTTTTGAGTCAAGACATGGCTCAAAGAATCTGTCCATTCCTTATAAATAATCAAGATTTTAAATTAAGTGAAACGAACAAAATAACTGCGCCTTCTGGTTCAATTTATTTAATTCCTTTCACTAATCTATTTTGTGCTTAACTATAGTTAGGTACAAGCTAATACTTTTCAAAAATGTTCAATACGACTCAATTAAAATACTCAGTTATTGTTCTTTTTACTGTGATAGTTAGTATTCTAGGTGAGGGATTATTTGCCCAAAATAGTTTAAAAGAGATACTACATTCTTCTAACGATTTTGCCATAATTACAAAAAAAGCAGATACCTACTTTACAGAAAAGCACCCAAATAAAAGTTTCTTGGAGTTAACGCAAGGTACTCATAGGGATGGTGAATTTGTAAAGTATATGCGGTGGAAATCTTTTTGGCAAAAGCGACTTACTCAAGATGGACAATTGGGGACGTTAGAAGTACAAAGTACAGTTGGGAGTAAGAGTAGAAACCGTTCTCAGAATGTTTACGATCAAATAGAGTGGAATAATATTTCTCATCGAAATTATATTGTTGGACAAATAGGATTGGGGCGAACTACTTCTGTTGGATTCCATCCTACGAATTCTTCTACTTTTTATGTTGGTGCCGCTATGGGAGGCATTTGGAAAACAGAAGATGGAGGACAGTCATATATTCCATTAGGTGATGATTTACCTTATCTGGCAGTTAGTTCTATTTTGGTTCATCCGAATAGACCTTCCACTATTTATATTGCTGTAAGCGATCATGTATGGTATGGTCCCGGGGGGATTGGGGTGTATCAATCGAATGATGAGGGGTTAACTTGGGAACCGACTGCACTTACGTTTGATCTAGCACAAGATATTAGAATTTATGAAATGGCCATAAGCCCTGATAATCCTGATTTAATATTTGTAGCTACTCAAGACGGACTTTATAAAACAACTGATGGTTTTTCAACAGTTGAGAAAGTGAATAATATTCAAACAAATAGTATTCGTTTCAAACCCAACGATTCCAGTATTTTATATCAAGGTGGTTTAAATGGAGAATTTTTAAAAAGTACGAATGGAGGAAATACATTCAACCTACTTCGAGATGTAGGTAATTCAGGAGTCCTCATTGCAGTGAGTCAATCAGATCCAGAACGAGTATATATTCGATACGACAATAAAATGTTGAAGTCTTATAATAGCGGAAATTCTTTTGAAAACCGATCGTATTTTTTACCAGAAAATAATACGGTATTCATTTTCGCACCTAATGACCCTGATGTCATGATAGTCGGAAATATCGAAATATTCCGTTCGGATAATGATGCTGACTCTTTCTATCCTATTTCAAATTGGTTAGGAGAAAATAATTTACCTTTAATACATGTAGATCAGCGCAATATGTTTGCCAATCCACTAGAACCAAATTATATTTATATATGTAACGATGGTGGTCTTTTTAGATATTCAATTAGTTCAAATCAGTTCGAGGATTTATCTAATGGCTTGGCAATTACTCAGTTTTATGATATAGCAGTTGCCCAAACAAATACCAGTGTGATAGGAGGAGGGTCTCAAGATAATGGTAACATTTTTAGGGATATAGATAGAGTGTGGAAAGAATATGCGCCTACTGGTGATGGCATGACCCAAGCTATAGATCCTACAGATCATGAGATTCGGTATTGGACCTATCAATTAGGAGGAATGCAGAGGTGGTATCAAGGAGTAAATACAGATA
The DNA here is from genome assembly GCA_937921525.1 of uncultured Saprospiraceae bacterium. GTDB lineage: Bacteria > Bacteroidota > Bacteroidia > Chitinophagales > Saprospiraceae > JAFMDF01. The sequence goes on along the minus strand of CAKZUM010000295.1, from coordinate 6,704 downwards.
TTGCACCCTTTGGTAATGGAGGAAGAGGAGCTTGGGAAACACCTTTTAGGCTAGACCCAAATAATCCCAGCCGTATTATAGCAGGTTATCTTAATGTATATGAATCTTTAGATAGAGGAGACTCTTGGTCTCAAATAAGCCCTGTTTTAGATGCTAGTAATCTACAGCACGTTGCAATTGCACCGTCTAATTCTAATCGAATATATGCTGCGGGAACAAGGAATCTATATGTTAAAAATATAAATGGAACGGCATGGGCGACAAAGACAATTCCAGGTATTAACTTTATTACAGATATAGAGGTAGACCCATTTGATATGAATACCATCTACGTTAGTAATGGTAGTATAGGAGAAAGAAATAAAGTATTTAAGTCTACAGATGCAGGAAGTAGTTGGACGGATATAAGTGATAACTTACCTAACTATTCTATAGGTGCTATTGAAATGTACAAAGAACGACCAGGCGGTATTTTTGTTGGAACGAATACGGGGGTATTTTATAGAGATAATAGTTTAGCAAATTGGGTTGAGATAGGAACATTACCGCACACAATGGTGGAGGATATTGAGATTAATTATTCTGGCAATTTACTTCGAGTAGGAACTTATGGTCGAGGGATATTTGAAGCGTCATTGACTACTATTGTTTGTGCTGAGGGTGCATCTGATTCGGATAATGACGGCGTTTGTGATGAATATGATAATTGTCCAAATTTCGATGATTCACTAATTGGTCAGCCTTGTGAGGAACGCGAAGATGGCTCGGTTTCTAAGTATTATACAGATTCGTGTACATGTGAAGAAAACATCGTTTATTGTTCTGCTGAGGGTACAGAAGGAACAACTGCTGATTGGATTAGAAATGTTCAAGTAAATACCCTTAATAATTTGTCTGATAAAACAGCTTATAGTGATTTCACAAATATTACTACAAGTTTGAAAAAGGATAGTTCCTATCTTTTAAATGTCCAGCTTAATGAATCTTTTGATTTAGACAGAATCTATGCTTGGTTAGATTATAATGTAGATGGTAATTTTGATGAAAACGAGAGAATCATTATGTCTTCCATAGAAACAGTTAATAATTCGAGTAGTGGAACAATAATTATCCCTGAGACAGCTGAAGCAGGCTTAACACGGCTTAGAGTTAGGGTGATTTTTGGTGACCAAGTACCAGCAGATCCTTGTGGTAGTTACTTCGGGGAAGTAGAAGATTATACAATAGAGATTGTAGAATCTGATGAAGAAAGCATCGTTTATTGTTCTGCTGAAGGAACAGAAGGAACAACTGTTGATTGGATTAGAAATGTTCAAGTAAATACCCTTAATAATTTGTCTGATAAAACAGCCTATAGTGATTTCACAAATATTACTACAAGTTTGAAAAAGGATAGTTCCTATCTTTTAAATGTCCAGCTTAATCAATTTTTTGATTTAGATAGAATCTATGCTTGGCTAGATTATAATGTAGATGGTAATTTTGATGAAAATGAGAGAATCATTATGTCTTCCATAGAAACAGTTAATAATTCGAGTAGTGGAACAATAATTATCCCTGAGACAGCTGAAGCAGGCTTAACACGGCTTAGAGTTAGGGTGATTTATGGTGACCAAGTACCAGCAGATCCTTGTGGTAGTTACTTCGGGGAGGTAGAAGATTATACAATAGAGATTGTAGAACCTAATAAGGACAGGATACAGGCAAAAGTATATTTAGAAGGATTTTTGGATACCCTAACCAATAAATTAAGTGAGACCTTAAAAAATAAGGGCTTACTACCTCTCCAACAGCCTTACTCTTCTGCCCCATGGTATTACATGGGAACAGAATCAGTAACTTCTTTGCCTAATAATGTAGTGGATTGGGTTTTAGTGGCCACTAGAACTCCAGCAGGAGAGATAATAGAACAGACTGCTGGTTTTGTTAATAATGAAGGATTCTTAGTTGATCTACAAGGAAATATGGGAATCCCTGTTACTAATAATCAGACTTATTTTTCTATTCATCATAGAAGTCATATTGCGGTTATGTCCAACAAGCCTTATGAAAATGAATTGTACAATTTTACAGTAGCACCTAGTCAGGCGGCAGGATTCTCTCAACTAAAATCCTACAATGGCCTATTAGTAATGTATAGCGGAGACTATGACGGGAATGGAATTATCAATAATTTAGATTATAATAATTGGACTAATAAAAGTGCTGAACTAAACATTTACGATTCGGTAGATGGAGATGGAAATGGGATTATTAATTCACTAGATTATAATCTTTGGCGTAGGAATCAATCAAAAATTGGGCATGATCCTTTACAGTATTAATAAATCCTTTGTAGCTGTAAGTTCGGTTAGGAAGTGAATTAGGAATAAATTTGCCGCCCTAGCTAATCTCAGTCTACATTTTTAAACAAGTCTATTAGGGCGAACAAAAAGTCGTTTTTATAATATGTATTAGTGGAAGAAAGTTACAAACTTTCAAAATATTAGGTTGAAATTACAAACTTCAACCATCGACCCAAACATTTTCCAATGAATTACCTATTACGATTTTGACTTTTCGTTTGCCCTAATTCTCTATTCTAAAACTTAGACTAGAATACTATGAAACTCTTTAAATTTACCTTACCCTTTGTAATAGCTTTCGTTATTACCCTTCTATATCTTCTACAATCCTGTGGTGGTGTACATTATAACTCCTATGTAGAAGAATACAAAGATATAGCCATCGAAGAAATGATACGGACTGGTTATCCTGCTAGTATTAAATTAGCTCAGGCCATACTAGAATCGGAAGGCGGTAGAAGTGAATTAGCTATAGATCATAATAATCACTTTGGAATACTTTGTAATAAAAAATGGAAAGGACCAAAGCATCGAGTGACCGAGGAAGATTTTGTTACTGGCGAAAAATTTGAAGCCTGCTATAAGGTCTATGATAATCCAGCAGCTTCCTTTATCGCACATACTAATCTTTTAAAGAAAGATCCGTATTATAAATCTCTATTCCAACTCAAGAGTAGCAACTATGTGCTTTGGGCAGAGCGATTGATGGAGCTGGGATATACTAGTAATGAAACCTATGATCTCACCTTAATCAATATGATTGAAAAATATGACCTAGCGGCTTATGATGATATCGCCTTAGGTTATGACACAGAGATCGCTGATGAATCGGACTATGAAATAAAGGAAGACATTCCTTCCACTTTTGATCATCAAGATGGTCAATTAATAGACCGTATTAAAGTAAAAGAAAGGCGAACTAGAATTGATATAGACGATCAATTAGCCGATTTAAAAGAAGATATTTCAGATCATAAATCTAAATATTCAGAAGAGTACGGTTCTTGGAAAAGCGAATTAGAAGAACAGCTCAATGACAATTATGCAGGTCGAGATTATGAGGAAACTAATCGTACTTCGTACCAGACCAGAGCAGAAAGATATGGGCCTACCTCTTATAGTAACGCGCCCAATAAAAGACAATCGAATCCAAGAGATGCAATGGATTCAAAATATCCTGATTTATATAAAACAGATTACCCAACATCTACTCGCCGCGCCTACAAAGAACCCATAAAACAGCCCTACGCCGCCCCAAATAAAAATAGACGTAAGTCAACTTATCAAGAATCCACTACTGCCTATCAAGAAGACGATAGTTGGTTGGGTGCTTCTGAAGAAACGAGTATAGATGACTTTGCAGATGACTATACTTATATCAATGGCTCTATTGTGGTCTTTGCAAGATCTGGCGATTCCCCTTTAACAATTGCCAAACGATATAATGTATCTGTTAAAGATATTATCAACTTTAATGAAGGGATTAGAAAGAATGGCCAAATGCTGAAAGAGGGAATGTCTGTATTTTTAGAGGCCAAGAAAAAAAATTATTTAAACGGCAAGAAATACCATATCGTACAAACTGCCGAAACAATGGAAGATATTGCAGCAAGCTATGGCTTACTCTTATCGGAACTATATGCAAAAAATAGAATGCCTGTTGGAAGTCAGCCTGCACTAGGAGAAAGGATTAAATTAGACAAAGGAAAAATAAAGCAACGTCCAGAATTAAGGTCCAACTATAGAAATGAATATCAAACTACAGAATCTGCTATCCCACCCCGTAGTGTCGCAATTGATGAGTATAATACTTCCAAATCAAATAAAATAAATCAACCAGTTACGACTGTTTTACTTCAACCCGTTACAACTAATCAAAAATATCATACCGTTAAAGCTGGGGAATCTCTCTATGGCATTGCTAAACTTTATAACCTGTCTCCTGAAAAACTAATGCGGATGAACGGACTAAGAAATAACAGAATCAATATAGGCGTACGGTTGATTATACGATAGGAAAAATAAATGTGTATTTTGATGCGTTTAAACTTCTATATTCAAAAGCATATGAAAAAAGTATTGATAGTAGTTATCGGTTTATTAAGTGTACCATATCTGTTTGGTCAAAAAATAAAGTACTCTAAATCGATGCTTCATAAAATGAATCAAACAGAGATCGATATTTTTGAGCCTACAGAAGGAAAGTACACCAGTAAACGAGTCAAGAAAAACGACTATCAGAAGATAGATCATCAAGTATATTCTAAAGAAGATAAATTAGAAATTCGATATACAATTATTCCGTATGAGGAAAATATTCCTTCTACGCAAGTACCACACGTAGAGTTTATGCGAGTTATATCCTCTATTGCACCTAACGAAGACGATACACCTGTGACGGTTCACACGATGCCTTCCATCGAATTAAGTAGGAACTTTAATGCTGACTGGGGAAGTATTGCCTATTTCAAGCCAAAGCCTAGTTTTGCCAATTATAAACATTGTCGCTTCCTAAGTCTTTATGGAGATGAGAGAGGCACTATTCACATCTTTTTTTTATTCGATGAGCCTAGTCCTACACTAGATGATCGGATTTATGCCATGCGTTTTAAAAAAAGCTTATAAGGAATGGTTCAATAATAAATGTACATTCTTCTACTTGTTATTTTTCCTTTCTGCTGCGTTGAAAAGCCTCGTCGATGCTAGGCATCGCCTACGTTTTTCGCCTTGCATAAAGAAAAAATAACGGCGCATAAAAATGACATTTATTAATGAACCATTCCTAAGCTTAGTGAAATAATTACTGTAATAAAATAGAGTTTCGAGGAATTTCTGAAAGCACAATTTTCCGTTGACTTCTATCTAAAATATTCATTGCCAGATACTGCACCACGCTACCATTCTCTATTTTGACATATACAATTCCATTGCGTTTACTCAGCTCTGGATTTTGTCGAACCTCTGCAAACCACTCCCCTGCTTCATTAGTGGTAGATGTCACTATTTCATTTGAACCATCGTCAATCGTAATGATCGCTCTTGCTGGGGCAACTCCATAAATTCTGGTAAAAGCCGCTGCCGCTCCATAAGCAGATTTAAAGCGTAATACATTACTAATCAGTTCTAAAGGAACGATCTCCTTTTCCGAAAAATCCATAATGACTTGCTGAATACTAGATAATTTTGATATAGATGATACCTCGTCAGGATGAATCGCAAAACCGAAAGTGGCATTATAATCAAGCCCTGCTTCTTTGTATTCTTCAATGCTTAATTCTCGGATAGCATTTGGATTTTTAAGTATCTTTGAGCTGACTTCCTTCATAATGCGATTGCCTAGTGCTGGAGTGACGTCCTCCATAATATAGGTAGTTTCTACATTCCATTTGGCAATCTTTTGTGCTGCTGGAGCTGGAGCTGAAGAATAAGTAGTCGGTGGTTTTTTAGGGCCTAAGAATCGCTTTATTTTACCGCAACTACTAAGAATCACTACTAATAAAATAGTAAGAAAAGTGTATTTAGTATAAGTCATAGTTATTATATGGATTTACCGAAACGCTTATAAAACGTAAAATTATCATATGAAAAGGACTATTGAAACAGTTATCTGGGATTTAGGAAATGTTTTAATCAAATGGGACCCTAAAAACCTCTATCGTAAAATCTTCGAGGAGGAGGAAAAAATGAATTGGTTCCTTAATGAAGTATGTACGATGGACTGGAATGAGGCACAAGATGCAGGAAGGACTTGGAAAGAAGGGATTCAACTCTTGGTCGCAAAACACCCTGATTACACGAAAGAAATAAATGCTTATTGGGATAGATGGGAAGAAATGCTAGGTGGTCCCATTGAAGGCAGTGCCCATATTTTAAGGTCTATGAAGAAAAAAGGCAACCATCGTTTGTACGCTTTAACGAATTGGTCAGCTGAAACCTTTCCGATTGCGCTAGAAACCTTTGATTTTTTGCAATTATTTGAAGGCATCTTAGTCTCTGGAGCAGAAAATTTAAAGAAACCTGATCCTAAAATATATCAATTACTACTCGACCGGTACCAAATAAATCCAGAAACGGCGGTATTTATTGATGATTCACTCAGAAACATCAAAGCTGCTAGGGCAATAGGTATTAACGCAATACATTTTGAATCTGCTGAACAATTAAGTGAAGAATTGGAGGCATATGGTGTTTTGTAGTCTTCCTTTTAGAGTTGGGCATTGGATAATACTTAGAAGTTGTTTAAGAATGTAGTCTGATATTAGTTGTAAGTGCTTGATTGCTAGGGCGAAGCTCTTTTTGATTTTCGTAGCCTTAGCTACGGGAATCAAAAAAGCTGAAGATCCTAGGAATCAATGACTT
>CAKZUM010000294.1 GCA_937921525.1 uncultured Saprospiraceae bacterium | reverse complement strand
GTTTAATTATTATTTTCTATATATCAAAATAATCCACAATCGTGCCAGAAAATTATTTTATTTGTTTAAGATGTTTATTTGAAAAAGCACTCCTCACGTAATAAGATATTGAAAATCAATTTAATAAATAATGATATGTTTATTTTAAAAAAAATATTTAGCAGATAAAAAATAATTTTTTATTAGGTTTAAGTTTCATTTTTGCTTGTATATTCGCTGTGAGGGAAGAAGCACGTTATAATTTGAAGGAATAGATACGTTCAGAGATTTAGTTGAAAGAATTGAGAATGGAAAAGCTTTAAAAATATAAAATGAACATAATAGCCATCTCTGACACCCACGGCAAACATAGAGATTTAGAACTGCCTTCAGGAGATATATTAATACACGCAGGAGATGTCACCCAAAAAGGTACGAAAGAAGAAGTAATAGATTTTTTAGATTGGTTCAAAGAGCAACCCTGTACGCATAAAATTTTTATAGCAGGCAATCATGATTTCTATTTAGAAAAGGCAAGCAAAGAAGAGATCGCTGACTTGATTCCTAAAGGGATTACCTATTTAAATGATAGTGGAATTAAAATTGATGGCCTCTCTATTTGGGGTTCACCGATTACTCCTCGGTTTTATAATTGGGCATTTAATAGATACCGAGGTGCTAAAATAGAAAAGCATTGGGATCTAATTCCGGAAGCAACAGATGTTTTAGTGGTACATGGACCACCACATGGGATATTAGATAAAACGCATTTTGGTGCGAAAGTCGGTTGCGAACGCTTAACCGATGCCATTAAATTTATTCGTCCAAAAATAGCTATATTTGGACATATACACGAAGATCGGGGTGTCCTTAAATGGAGAGAAACAACTTGCATTAATGCAGCCATTGTTGATTTGCAATACAAAGTCGTACATCAACCATATATAATAGAGGTTAGGTAACAGAATAACTAAATAATTATCTTTGTATTATGGCAACCAGTAATTTATTAGATACAAGTACGGTTAGTTTAAGTGATGTCATTGGAAATGGTAAGACTTATACTGTTCCACCTTATCAAAGAGATTATTCTTGGGAAAAAGATCAATGGGAAGACCTTTGGAACGATATAATGAATATACACCAGACTCAAAATGTTCATTATATGGGGTCGATTGTTCTTCAAGATATGGGAGATAAAAAATATCACGTAATTGATGGTCAACAGAGGTTTTCTACATTAACTATAATTGTTTTAGCCACTATATGGAAGCTTGAAGACTTAATATCTAAAGAGATTGATGTAGCGCAGAATAAAGAAAGAATAAGTTTATTACAGAAAAAATTTATAGGTGATAAAGACCCTGGTTCTCTGACCTACTCTTCAAAACTTAGATTGAATGAAAATAATAATAGTTTCTTTCAAACTAATTTATTAGTAGGTAGAAAACCTACCAATATTAAAACGCTTATAGATTCTGATAAATTGATCTGGCGAGCGTTCAACTTTTTTGTAGATAAAATAAGCATACTCTTTCAATCAGAGAAAAATGGTGAAACGATAACAAATTTTTTGAATAAACTTATTGCAGAAAAACTAATGTTTATTCAAATAATAGTAAAAGATGAATTAAGTGCATATACCGTATTCGAGACACTGAACTCAAGAGGTGTAGGCTTAACCGTTACCGATTTACTTAAAAATTATTTATTTTCAACTGCAACTAAAGTTGATCTACCACATGTAAAGCAAAAATGGAAATCTATAGTTGAGAGTATAGGTCTGGATACTTTTCCAATATTCTTAAGACATTATTGGATTTCAAAAAATAAATTAATTAGGCAAGAATATCTGTTCAGAGCATTGAGAGATTCGATTTCAACTTCGACAGAAGTTATAGAACTTCTTGATAGTTTAGATGACAATTCTAAATTGTATAATGCGTTCTCAAATCCATCTGATCCATTTTGGCGAGGTAATCGGAAAATAAAGAAAAGAATAAGAGAACTGACTTTATTCAGAGAAAAGCAAGCATATCCAATATTAATTTCAGCTTACAATAACCTTGATGAGGAAAGTTTTTCTAAAGTGTTGAAATTTGTAAGTATTATCACCTTTAGGTATACTATAATCCTAAAACTCCATACTAATACTAAAGAAGACATATACAATAAAGTTGCTATAGCGATAAATGAAAATCCCAAGATTTCATTAAACAGCATCGCTCAATCTCTGAAACCTTTATATCCTAATGATAAAGACTTCAAAAATAGTTTCTCTAGTAAATCAATTTCGACAAAGAGAGGAACTAAATTAGTTAGATATATTTTGTTCAGTATAGAAAATTATTTGAACAAATCACATTACGATTTTGAGGAAAATGCAGGAACTATTGAACATATTCTGCCTGAAAATGGAAATGAACATTATTTACAAGACTTTCCACAAACAATCCATGATTCAATTGTCTATAGATTAGGTAACTATACGATTCTGGAAGAATCAAAAAATAGAGATTGTTCAATATTGCCATTTAATGAAAAGAAAGAAATCTATACAACTAGCCGATATGAAATGACGAGAAGAATCTCCAATCCAAATTGGACACCAAATTCTGTTGATAATAGGCAAGATTGGCTAGCGACTCAAGCAACTACTGTATGGAGAATCTCTCAATTGGATTAAAAATGGGCTAAATAAAATTGATCGGAAGAAATTAAAAAATACATAACATGAATTACGAATCTTTTAAAGTAGAGATCCAGAATAACATTGCCCATGTAGCAATCAATCGTCCAAAAAAAGCGAATTCCTTTCACCAAAAAGCATGGGAAGAATTAAAAGAAATTTTTGAGGGCTTTAGTTTTAATAAGGACGTGAGGGTAGTGGTATTAAGTGGGGAAGGTAAATTATTCTGTGCAGGGATAGATGTAGCGATGCTAATGGATATTGGCAACTTTGCTGCAAAGGGCTGTGAGGCAAGAAAGCGAGAGGCGTTTATTGACAACCTAAAGTTTTTGCAAGATTGCGTATCTTCTATTGAGAAATGTAAGAAACCAGTGTTAGCGGCTATTCATGGAGGCTGCATTGGTGGGGGGGTAGATGTTGCGAGTGCCTGCGATATGCGGTACTGTTCAGAGGAGGCTTATTTCTGTGTGAAAGAAGTTGATATGGGTTTAGTAGCAGATATAGGAACGATGCAGCGTTTACCAAAAATTATTCCTTATGGGATAGCTGCCGAGATGGCGTATACGGGTAGAAAGGTCTACGGACCAGAAGCAAAATCAATCGGTTTGTCTAATCAAACGTATGCCAATAAGGAAGAGATGATGGAAGCGGTAATGGGTATTGCAGCCATGATTGCCTCTAAGTCGCCAGTGGTTATCAGAGGAACGAAACATATCCTACAGCATACCAGAGATCATACAGTAAATGAAGGCTTACAATATATTCAAGCTTGGAATGCAGCTATGATTTATTCGGATGATTTGATGGAATCTTTTCAGGCGTTTATGCAGAAGCGACCTGGAGTGTATCAGGGGTAGGAGATACGGAACCTTTCGCTGGTGCAAGGCTGTGCCTTGTGTTTACCATCAGTAAGGGGAACTTCTTGAACTTGATCGGATCACTTGCAGTGGTCCGATCAAGCTGCACGTTTCATCCGACTACTGCAAATGGAATGTCGTCAACTTAAGAAAAACTAGGCAGCTTATAAGACATAATTCAACGCGGAGCTACTTCGTAGCTACACGGATTTTTTTTGGATCTTTGTAGGTCGTGTATCTAGGCGTTGACTTTTTTTATTACTAATTATGTCCTACTCCAATACGGA
>CAKZUM010000293.1 GCA_937921525.1 uncultured Saprospiraceae bacterium | reverse complement strand
TACTTTTTTGGCAGTTTTATCATTCTGGCAAGCAAGTAAAGTAAATAAGGCTAAAAGTAGTATTACAGGAGTTCTCATTAAAAATGATTTTTTAGAAGTTGTTTAAAAATGTATAACTGACTTATTTGCAAGTCATTGATTGTTAATGACTTCGCGTTTTTTATTTCCCGTAGCTAAGGCTACGAAAAATAAAAAACGCTGTGTCCTAACAATCAAGCACTTACAACTAATCTCAGTCTACATTCTTAAACAACTTCATAGTTTATTCATACATTTTTGTACGGCGCAAAGATAATAAAATATACTAGTGCCGTAGCAATACCAATCAGATTACTTTTAAGTTTTTGCAATTGTATTGCATCCTATTAACTACGATCTTTGAGGATGATTTTATGAAGTTGTTTAAAAATATAGATACTTTGACAAATCCCGTGGCAGTATGGGATCTTCGAGGTTACAAACCTCGACAATCGAATTTAAACACGGGATTTTTCAAAGAACCAAAATATACTTGCAACTTCTATATCCAAGATCCTTCTGGATTAATAATACTATCAGAAAAATGGCTAAAGAATTAAATATAATTGAATTAAAAGTAGATGGAATGGACTGCGCCAACTGTGCAGCAGGGATAGATAGATACCTGACAGGAAAAGGACTTAAGGAAGTGTTTGTTAATTTCTCAACTGGAGAAGTTCGGTTTTCATTGGCCAATACCATCTTACAGCAAGCAGATGTGGAAAAAGGAATCAGTGAATTAGGGTATCGAGTGATTACAGAAGACAGTGTGCCGCCTTGGTGGTCAATTGAACGAAAATTAGGCGTGGCAGCTTTCTTCACGGCTCCATTATTTTTACAACATATCCTCATGGTATTGGGCATACCCTACCCTGCCATCATGGATAATCCATATACACAACTGGCATTATGTCTACCAGTTTTTCTTATAGGTATTTTTCATTTTGGAAGAAGTGCCTGGGCTGCGGTGCGCCATGGCACTACGAATATGGATGTTTTAATCTTTATCGGTAGTACAGCCGCTTTTGTGTATAGCTTAATCGGCACCTACCTTGGTGAACCAAACTACATCTTTTATGAAACTGCCGCCACTATTATTACATTAGTACTCGTAGGCAATTGGTTAGAGCATAGATCTGTGCAACAAACCACCACGGCTATTGATGAATTAAGTCAATTGCAAGTGGAAAAAGCAAATAAGGTATTACACTCTGGTGCTATTGTGAACTTAGCTGTAGAGGAGATAAAAGTCGGAGATATTTTGCAGGTAAATGAAGGTGACACCATTCCTTTAGATGGAAAAATCATTAGCGGGAATGGCAACATTGATGAATCAATGCTGACAGGAGAGAGTTTGGCTGTTGCCAAAACGAAGGGGCAAAATGTAGTGGGTGCTTCAATAGTTCAGGACGGTAACTTTAGAATGCAAGTAACAGCCATTGGTAAAGAAACCTTATTAAGTAAAATAATAGAAATTGTCAAAACCGCACAACAAGATAAACCAACAATCCAAAAATTGGCAGATCAAATAAGTGCCTGGTTTGTACCGATTGTTTTATCTATTTCTATTTTGACACTAGTGTTATCCTATTTTGTTTTTGGTGTACCATTTGGAAATGCTTTGATGAATAGTATTGCTGTATTGGTCATTTCCTGTCCCTGTGCAATGGGCCTAGCTACACCTACTGCGGTTACGGTCGGCATAGGGCGAATGGCAAAAGAGGGGGTACTCGTGAAAGGTGGTCAAACATTAGAGACCTTTGGTAAAATCAAGCAGTTTGTTTTTGATAAAACGGGTACCTTGACTACTGGAAACTTTGCCGTAACAGCAATTGATTATAAAGGAAATACGCCTTCTGAAATACATGACATCATATATGCGATGGAGACCTATTCTTCCCACCCTATCGCTCAATCGCTAGTCAAAGCCATGCAAGAAAGAGGGGCAAAATCAATTTTATTTCAATCGGTGGAAGAGCAAAAAGGCAAAGGAATGGTGGCGGAGGATAAATCGGGGAACAAATATGAATTAGGGGCTTCTGATAATAATATCTACAACTTAGCGTTGACCAAAAATAAAACGGTCATAGCCGAAATAAAAATAGTTGACGAACTCAGACCTGATGCTTCCAATACGATCAACTACTTGCATAATAAGGAAGTTGCTACCTTTCTTTTGAGCGGAGACAAAAATCATAAAGTCCAACAGGTTGCCGATCACTTAGGTATTAAGGAATATACTGGCGAACAACACCCCCAAGAAAAACTAGCTACCATTGAAAAGCTATCAAAAATAGAACCTACTGCTATGATCGGGGATGGCATCAACGATGCCCCTGCCTTAGCAAAAGCGACTATTGGCGTATCCCTAAGCGGTGCTTCAAAAGTGGCTATCCAATCTGCTCAAATAATCTTACTAAATAATCGTTTAAGTAGTCTGACAAAAGCAGTCGGTATTAGTCAAGCTACTTTGACGACTATTAAACAGAATCTTTTTTGGGCCTTTGCTTATAATATTGTGGCCATTCCCATGGC
>CAKZUM010000292.1 GCA_937921525.1 uncultured Saprospiraceae bacterium | reverse complement strand
ACCTATGTACCTATGTGGTAAAATTGTCAACTACTTTTGCGGTTTAGATAAATTTGTCCCATTATTGGACGAGAATCTAAGTTCAAAAACAACTTTTAGGAACCATATAAATACATACAATACACAAGCATTTACGCTGTGACCTATGTACTTATATGGTTTTTTATATTTTATCGTTCTTTGACAAATCCAGTGTTCAAATAAAAAGGAAAATCAAAAACGACCAACGGGAGTGTTGGTTTTTATTTTTGTTTGATCGTTTTTACTGGATTTGTCAAAAAACTTTTTTATTAAACTATCACAAATGATAAAAGCCTGCATATTCGATTTAGACGGTGTCATCGTAGATACTGCCAAATATCATTTTCAAGCATGGCGGCGAATGGCCAATGAATTAGGCTTTGACTTTACAGAAAAAGACAATGAGCAACTCAAAGGGGTTAGTAGAATGGATTCTATAAACCTAATTTTGGGTTGGGGAAATAAAAAACTAAGTGAAGCGGATAAAGTGAAATGGGCCAGCCAAAAAAATGAATGGTACTTAGAAGCAGTCAATAAAATGACGCCTGACGAAATACTACCGGGGGTGTTAGTCTTACTAAAAGATTTACGGAAAAAAGGCTATAAAATTGCCTTGGGTTCTTCCAGTAAAAATGCAGAATTAGCTTTGAGAAAAGTCCGTATTATTTCTTATTTCAATACCATCATTGATGGGACAAAGACTACTAGAAGTAAACCTGATCCTCAGGTATTCCAAATGGGCGCACAGCGTCTGCGCTTGGCCCCAGAAGAATGTATTGTTTTTGAAGATGCCGTTAGTGGGGTAGCAGCAGCTTTGGCAGGCGGTTTCTATGCGGTAGGCATGGGAAGTCCAGAGCATTTAGGGGCAGCCCATTTGGTATTGTCTTCTTTTGAAAATATCACTATTGAATCTATTATTAAGCAGATAGGGGCTTAAAGGTAGCTCTAAACGTAGCTCAAGCTTCCAGCTTGAGAATTGATAAACGTAGCCTCTTTCTAAACGTAGCTCAAGCTTCCAGCTTGAGAATTGATAAACGTAGCCTCTTTCTAAACGTAGCTCAAGCTTCCAGCTTGAGAAATTGATAAACGTAGCCTCTTTCTCAAGCTAGAAACTTGAGCTACGGGAGCTACGGCAATCTAACATTATTATGAAAAAATATCTTCACCACGACGAATGGTCCATCATAGAAAAAGGGTTCAAGCCAGAATTGAATCGAATCTCAGAAAGTATATTCAGCATAGGAAATGGCCGAATGGGACAACGGGCTAATTTTGAAGAAAACTATACAGGCGATTCTTTACAAGGTAGCTATGTAGCAGGCGTTTATTATCCTGACAAAACGAAAGTAGGGTGGTGGAAAAATGGCTATCCAGAATATTTTGCCAAAGTATTAAATGCCACCAATTGGATTGGAATAGATATAGAAATTGATGGAAAGAGCTTGGATTTAGCAAAGTGTAAAGTGGCTAAATTTCGACGGGTGTTAAACATGAAAGAAGGCTATCTTCAACGCTCATTTACTGCTACGACTAAGAGTGGCAAGCAAGTCAAAGTAGAAAGCAAACGTTTTTGCAGTATCGCTGATGATGAGATTGGTGCGATTCGATATGCCGTTACACCTATGAATTTTTCAGGGACGATTAACGTAACACCTTATCTGAATGGGGATGTAAAAAACGAGGATGCGAATTGGGAAGAAACGTTTTGGAATCCAGTCAAAGTAGTAGTCAAAAATACACGTGCTTTTGTTATTGCAGAAACAAAGAAAACAGGCTTTCAGGTAGCTACGGGTATGAAGTTTGAGATTGCCAATAATGGAGAGCTTGGCAAATTCAAAACTTCTAAAATTAAAACAGGCATGTATGCCGGAACTAGCGTAGAGGTTCCTGTAAAAAAAGGAGAACCTGTTGTCGTGTATAAATATGTAGCGATCCTTGCTTCTCTGAATCATCCGCCGAAAGAATTATTAGACCGTTGCAAGGCTAAAGTCAAACAAGCGCACCAAACAGGTTTTGCAAAGCTGCTCAAACAACAACAAAAAGCATGGGCCAAGAAATGGGAAGATAGCGATATTATCATCGAAGGAGATATAGCGGCACAACAAGCCATTCGCTTTAATATTTTTCATCTGAACCAAACATTTACAGGAGTAGATGAACGACTAAATATTGGACCAAAAGGATTTACAGGAGAGAAATATGGAGGGAGCACCTATTGGGATACGGAGGCCTATTGCTTACCTTTTTATTTAGCCACAACAGAAGAAAAAGTAGCTAAGAATTTATTGATTTATCGCTACAAACATTTGGAAAAAGCGATTGAAAATGCTGCTAAGTTAGGGTTTGATAAAGGTGCTGCTTTATATCCTATGGTAACTATGAATGGCGAAGAATGCCATAATGAATGGGAAATCACCTTCGAGGAGATACACAGAAATGGGGCGATTGCTTATGGGATTTTTGATTACATTCGATATACGGGCGATAAAGATTATTTGATAGACTATGGAGCGGAAGTATTGATTGCTATCGCTAGATTTTGGGCACAGCGAGTACATTTTTCTGCACCTAGAAATCAATATGTAATGCACGGCGTGACGGGCCCAAATGAGTATGAGAATAATGTCAACAATAACTGGTATACGAATTATATTGCAGCTTGGTGTTTAGAATATGCAACAGAAGCAATTGCTTATGTACAATCAAAAGCGCCTCATAAATTTAAAGCCCTAAAAGAAAAAATTGATTTTAAAGAAGTCGAAGAACTAGCAAATTGGAAGGCTATTCGCTCCAATATGTACCTACCAGAAGATAAAGAAAAAGGGATCTTTTTACAACAAGAAGGATTCTTAGAAAAAGCAGTCGAGCCAGTAACAGCACTTCGTCCAGAAGATCGACCTCTGAACCAAAAATGGTCATGGGATCGAGTATTGCGTTCTTGTTATATTAAGCAAGCGGATGTGCTACAGGGATTGTACTTTTTTGAAGAAAAATTTGATTTGCCAACTATCCAACGCAACTTCGATTTCTACGAACCATTGACGGTGCATGAATCTTCTTTGTCTCCATGTGTACATGTGATCCTTGCGGCTAAATTGGGCAAACAAGAGAAGGCCTATGAAATGTACTTAAGAACTGCTCGCTTGGATTTAGATGATTATAACAACGACACGGAAGATGGGCTACATATAACGAGTATGGCTGGAACTTGGATGGCGATTGTAAAAGGGATTGGCGGTATGCGTGTATATGATAATACCCTTCACTTTAACCCATTTTTGCCTACCTCTTGGAAAGCCGTCTCTTTTAAAATACAATTTAGAGGAAAGACCATTCTTGTAAAGGTGACACCAACAGAAACGATTCTCGAAAATTTATCTAAGGAATCCGTTGCTGTTAATTTAGCTGGTAAAGTTTTGGAATTGAAAGGGGAGGGGCGAATAGCAGTTTGATAAGCCCTCGATAAATAGGTGTGATACTACGCTAGTTGGCAGGAATTTTCAAAATGGCTGTCATATTTCTTAGGACAAAGTGAGCGACACTTTCAAAGTGTCGCTCACTTCTATTCCTCGAAAAAAGAGCATTTTAATAATAAGATCCATGAAATTTAATCACTTCTAAGATTTATTAAAAAAACTACTAACCGCAGCCGAATATTTCTCCGCAGACTGTAAAGTCGCCAATTCTTCTGGATTAACCGCAGTCAATTTTACGATCCAACCCTCTCCATAACAATCTTCATTAATCAAATGAGGTGTCTGTAATAGTTGTTCATTAATGGCAACGACTTTTCCGCCTATGGGAATATGAATCTCACTAGCAGCCTTATCAGATTCTAGCACAGCATATAAAGCTCCTTGTTCCAATACCTGTCCGATAGCTGGCAGTTCACTAATGTTAGATACCTCTCCAATAAATTTCTGACCGAAATCACTCAGACCGATCGTGAAGACTTCGTCTACGTTTCTCACCCAATTATTTAAATCAATATCATAGAGGGCGGTTGAATCAACTTTTCTCATATAAGGTAGATTGTTAAATGGGACGAGTTTAAGTTTACTAAACCTTCAAGGTTTAGTAAACTTAACTACTCGCAAAAGATGAAGTAGATTGACAATTAATTTTACTTCTTCATCTCCGCATAGTGCTTAAAAAAATAAGGAATCGTCTCTATCCCTTTATAATAATTAAACAAACCATAATGCTCATTAGGCGAATGCAAGCCATCAGAATCTAAACCAAATCCCATAAGCACAGACTTGACACCTAATACTTTCTCAAACAAAGCAACAATAGGAATACTACCTCCGCCTCTCTGTGGAATAGGCGTTTTACCAAAAGTATCTTCCATTGCCTTAGCTGCTGCTAAATATTCTACAGAATCTGTTGGTGTTACAGCTGCTTCTCCACCATGATGTGGGGTTACTTTTACCTTGACAGATTTTGGGGCGATCTTTTTGAAATGTTTTGTGAAAAGCTTAGTAATTTTTTCATGCTTTTGATTAGGCACCAAGCGCATGCTAATTTTTGCATACGCCTTAGATGGAAGGACTGTTTTAGCACCTTCGCCAATATATCCTCCCCAGATACCATTTACATCCAAAGTAGGACGGATAGAGGTACGCTCCAAAGTAGTAAATCCTTTTTCTCCGTGTTCCTTATCAATCTCTAAGTCTTTCTTATACTCGGTTAAATCAAAGGGTGCCGCATTCATGGCTTTGCGTTCCTTTCTACTAATTTTTTCTACGGCATCATAAAAGCCAGGAATCGTAATATGATTATTCTCATCATGCATAGAGGCGATCATTTTACTCAAAATATTGATTGGATTAGCTACGGCACCTCCATACACACCAGAATGTAAATCTCTATTCGCTGCGGTAACTTCCACCTCCACATAACTCAAGCCTCTCAAACCAACACTAATCGAAGGACAATCATTAGCGATAATAGATGTATCAGAAATCATGACCATATCACAAGCCAATTTTTTCTTATTTGCTTGACAAAATGGACCTAGATTATCAGAGCCAACTTCTTCCTCTCCTTCTATCATAAACTTTACATTACACGGTAAGCTATCTGTCGCCATCATTGCTTCAAATGCCTTGACGTGCATATAAAATTGTCCTTTATCATCAGCAGAACCTCTAGCGAAAATAGCCCCTTTTGGATGGATTTTTGTTTTTTTAATAACAGGTTCAAAAGGGCCGGATGTCCATAGATCTAGAGGATCAGGTGGTTGTACATCATAATGACCATATACTAGAACCGTTGGCTTCTTAGGATCAATTAATTTTTCACCGTAGACAACTGGATACCCAGGCGTAGGACAAATTTCTACATTTTCTGCGCCCGCATCTTTCAGGCTCTTAGCTACAAAATCCGCCGTTTTGAACATGGCTTTTTTATATTTAGGGTCGGCGCTGATGGAAGGAATTTTTAATAAGTCGAGTAATTCATTTAAGAATTTCTTTTTATTTTTTTTAATGTACGATTGGGTCTTTTTCATAAATATATCTGATCGTTATTTGATTAGGACTTATGTTAATTTATTTTTACAAATATAAAAGGGATTAGTTACGCAGCAAATATAAATCTGGTGATTGATGCTAGTTTTAAATAAAATAGATGTTTTCAAAAGAACTATTTCGAGGAATCTTGAAAGAAATGAAGAAAATGCCTAAGCATGCTCAAAATGTAAGGCACTCTTATACAAACGTGTTACCCCACCAGAAAATAGCCTATGGGACCCATCGACAACAGTACTTATGCTATTTTGAACCAGAAAATTTAGATGCTTCAAAACCACTGATCGTATTTTATCATGGAGGTTCTTGGTTGGTAGGAAAGCCAGAGATGTTTACCAATAGAGCCCAAGTTTTTGTGGAGCAAGGGTATACCGTAGTGATGCCTGCCCATCGGAAATTACCTTTTCACAGATATTACTCCATGCGG
>CAKZUM010000291.1 GCA_937921525.1 uncultured Saprospiraceae bacterium | reverse complement strand
ACTATTAAAAAATGACGCATTAGAAGGTTTAAAAACAACAGAAATCCAACGTGTCTATATCGAGTCGCTAATGCACACCCGCCAATTAGAAGAAGCCGAAGAAACCTTTTATCATTACTTTGGACAAACGGAATTAAAAAGTCCAGATTTTAGTTTGATTGCAGAGATAAAGATGGAACAAAAACAGTATGAGAATGCCTTGCAAGCTTATGATCGAGCGGTATATTTAGATTTTAAAAATCCTTTGTTACATGATAAAAAAGGCTTATGCCACACGTATCAAGCCGACTATGAAGAAGCGGTAATTGCTTTTTCTAAAGGCATTATTCATCATCCAGATTTTTATCCATCTATGGTGAATAGAGCTTATGCGCTAATTAAATTAGAACGACTAGATTTAGCGAAACGGGATTTAAATTTTGCAATGGCTTTGAATCAAGAATATCCTAAAACTTACTTTTGTTTGGGTTTGCTTAAAAAGGAATTGGGGGAGCATCAAGAGGCATTGACTTATTTGTTAAAGGCGCAAAAGATGGGTTTTGAGCATCATGGGTTGGATTATCTTATTGCGCAGGTTAGTTAGGAACAGTAGTAGTCTAATAATCTTGCTAACAAAGTCTTATATTTAGCTTAAAATTTAGCTATGAAAGAAATTCTTATAGAAATAGAAAGATTGAAAGAGGAACTTGACAAGCTAATGCCTATGGCAAAAGAAGGGGAAGAAATCCTATGGGAGAAATTCAGATTAGAATGGAATTTTAACTCCAACCACATAGAGGGTAATACCATGACCTACGGGGAAACCCAACTTCTCCTAAAATTAGGAGATGATTTCAAAGCTCAAAATAATTCATTAAAAGATGTAAATGAGATGCGCGCTCACGATTCTGCAATTTATGTTATACGGGATTGGGCTAAAGATTCGAGTAGAGATTTGATCGAGAAAGACATAAGAGAATTGAATCAAATGATCTTGGTTAAGGATTACTGGATGGATGCACAAACACAAGACGGACAACCAACTCGTAGATTAATTAAAGTTGGAGAATACAAAGATCATCCAAATCACGTAAGGCTAAAGTCTGGAGAGATATTTAGATATGCAGAGCCACATGAAGTGCCAGCGAAAATGAACGATTTAGTAAGTTGGTATAGTTCTAATCAAGAAGATCATCCTTTGATAACAGCAGCTTATCTACATTATCGGTTTGTCATAATTCACCCATTCGATGATGGTAATGGTAGAGTTAGTAGATTGTTAATGAATTATCATTTAATGAAAAAAGGGTTCCCACCCCTCATTATTAGAAGTGAGGATAAATCAAATTATCTCTATGCACTTAATCAAGCAGACACAGGTAATACTCAAGCTTTTGTGGAATACTTGGGAACTCAATTGATCTGGTCATTGGAAACAGCCATAAAAGCTGCTAAGGGGGAATCCATTTCTGAAAAAGATGATTTATATAAGGAAATAGAAGTCTGGAAAAAGCAACTTAAAAGTGGTTTGCCAACTAGTCCAAAACGGCAGGATAAATTATCAATGGTTCTTTATGATAAATCAATTTCAAAATTATTTAACCAAATTCAAGATCGAGCAAGTACTTTTAAAGATTTATTTTTAAAACATGAGTTTAATAAAAGTTTTAAACTGTTAAATCGGACTTTTTATAACTTTCCTCCTAATAAGATAGATGTTTACAGAAATAAGACCGAAGATAACCTAGAAAAGTTTAGACTAATACTTGAATTAAAAACACCATTAATAAGTAAACCTGAGTCAGAAAAACTTAAGGCATCATCGCAAATTCTTGTAAACTTAAATGTTTTCAATTATTCACTTACTATAGATGGAAAAGAACAAGAAATCTCTAAGAGCTACAATGAATTTCTAACTGATAGGGAGATTGAAAATTTAACAGAAATCGTAATCAATAACTTATTTGATAAAGTTAAGAATGCTACTAAGTAATTAATGAGCACATTAAAAATAGCTAGAGGTTTTAGTAGATTTCTAATTCTAGAAATTTAGCTTATAATTCTGCTAATTTTTTCGAATTAAACAACTTCAATATTTTGATTTTAAGAAAACACATATCAATATGGCAAAGAAAAATAAATCAATCAACAAATTAGGTATTGAAAAAGGCATTGGCGACTTATTCAAACATATTCAAGAGCAAAATTTCGGGAGTGAGGAAGAACTTCAAGCATTTCTAAATCAAACTATAGGTAAGAAGCTTGATGAAATTGTCCCTAAAAAAAAGGAGCATACAACTAATATAGAAAAAGCTCAAGAATTAATAATTGAAGCATATGATTCTCCTTTTGAGAAAGGGAAAAAATTGGCTCAGGAAGCTATTAAGTTAGACTCCACTAACGCGGATGCTTATGTGTACTTGGCTGAAAGTGAACCTGATTTAAAGAGTAAGCTTTACTACTATTCTAAAGGAGTGGAGGCTGGTGAAAAAGCCATAGGAGAAAATGAATTCAAGGAATTAAAGGGTCATTTTTGGGCAGCCCATGAGACAAGACCTTTTATGAGAGCAAAAGGAGGCTTAGCCAATTGTCTATGCCTTACTAATAAAGCAGAGGAAGGTATCAAACATTTTCAAGAAATGTTAGAATGGAACCCGAATGACAATCAAGGAATAAGATATCAATTAGCCGTCTGTCTAGTCAGACTAAACAAGGGAGAAGAATATTTAGGTTTATATAATGCGTTTAAAGAAGAGGGGAGTGCATTATGGCAATATACTTACGCTCTATATTTATTTAAACAAGAGGGTAGCTCTTTAAAAACAAATCGGGCCTTACATAAAGCGTATAGTGCTAATGAATTCGTAACTGAATTTTTAATAGGTAAAAGAGAATTACCCAATACGCTGCCTCAATACATGGGAATTGGGGATCTAAATGAGGCAATTTTCTGTCTCAATGATTCAGGAGATATTTGGTTAGACACAAAAGGAGCTTTAGCTTGGGTGAACGAATTCTATCAAAAACAAAAAAAATGGGAGTAAGTAACAACAAAAGAATAACTTCCGCATATGAAAGCGCACGTTTACTAAATCTCAAAGGTTTAGTAAACGTAAATAGTCAACTTATCCTTTCATCATTACTAAATATCTTTTTTTTTATACCCAATATACAAGCCCAACTAGACACCTTCTCCACCTACCATAACCTAGACACCTGCACAACACTCCTCTCAAAAGATTACCCCCAACAAATAACCAGAATCACCCCTAAAAGGCCAGGCGAACTAAAGCAAATTAACCTATATTTAGATGGTGCCTCTGGCACTTGTATCCTGCAATTATTTGGACATGAAGGCGGTAGTTATTTACCATTTTTAAAAAAGAAAATTCATCCTCCCATATCCATCCATAAAGAAGAAGAGGGGGAAGAAGTAATCCTTATAGAATTATCAAAAGAAGTGATGATCGAGAACGATCAATTTTTTGTAGTGCTAAAAGATTTTGAAGGCAATTTTGGGGGAAGGCAAGACACTACATTTCTACCAGAATTTTGTGCGTCTATAGATGGTGGTAATTATCATCCTACCTATTTATTGATGCAGGATAGTTCGGACTGGATCAGGGAAAATAGCCCTGTTTCAATGGATATTGTGATGGAGTTTACACCAAAAAAAATGCCCTTACTGGAAGATGTAACAGAGGAAGTAGGCCTAGCTTTGAACCATCAAAGCCCCTCCATTTCATGGGGGGATATGGATCAAGATGGGTGGATAGACTTATTAGTTGGTAAAAGATTATTTAAAAATCAAGAAGGTCATTTTGTCAATATATCCGAACAGTTGAAGCCTCCATCTAAACAGCGATTAAGAGGTTCCTGTTTTATAGATATGGATAATGATGGGGATCAAGATATTCTATTTTTAGGTTTGAAAACAAGTAGCCTATACATTAATGACGGGACTGGACAATGGACGATCCAAGAAATATTCCTACCTCCTTTTCCAGCATTAAGTGCCTATAGTATTGCCGATATTGACAAGGATGGATTTCCTGATATTGCCATCACTCAATATATCACTAAATATCCAATTCCTTCTCCAAATTATCTACTGCTCAATGATGGACAACTGGGCTTTAAAGATGTCACCAAGCGTTTATATCGAAGACATAAAAAAGGCTATAATTTTCAAAATTTAAAGTCTTGCATTGCAGAGGATGAAAAGACTCATTTACCTAATCGCAACAAAAATAAACGGAGTAGAGCCGTTCAATTTATAGACGTGGATATGGATGGAGATGCAGATCTTTATGTTACCAACTACTTCTTAGAGGAAGATGAATTGTATATCAATAAAGGAAATGGTCGATTTAAAAAAAGGAAAGCCCCAAAACCTAGAGGGCAATCGAAAAAGGTATTCAATCATGGCACCGGAATAGATTGGTATGACTATGATAATGATGGAGACTTTGATTTGTTATTGCCTCAACTAGCGCATCCTTGGCTAGTAGCATCGAAAGGACATAGGGGAACTACTTTATTTAGAAATGATAAAGGACAATTTTCGGATATTACGAATCAATCAGGTATTCAATATGAAGAGACTCATGCTGGGGCAGCCTTTGGAGATTTGAATAATGATGGATTAGTAGACTTAATAACTACAGCTTATTATGGCTGTCGATATGTTGATGTATATCTACAACAATCAGATCATTCCTTTAAGTTAAGTACAATTGATTCAGGACTGGATCGAGTAAACTTAAATTATGATGTATGCTATGTGGATTATAATAACGATGGACAATTGGATGTGGCAATTGGCGGAGAAAATGGCTTTCACCTATATAAAAATATTGCAAAACCGAATAACTGGGTTACTATTCAATTGGAAGGTACATCTGGGAATAAATTGGCGATTGGTACTATCGTAAAAGTATATGCAGATGGGCAGATATATACTCAAGAAGTAAATGCAGGGAGAGGGCAGCGGATGCAAAAGCCAAGAGCAATACATTTTGGATTAGCACAGGTAAATAAAATTGAAAAGGTGGAAGTTTCTTGGAATAGTTCTAAATCAAAGACCTATACTGATCTCGAAATTAACAAGGCTCACTTGCTTAAGGAGTGAGCTTTTAAGGAAGGAAAAGATTTTGAGGTAGGTACAAAAAAAATCTCCATTGAAGCCAGGCTTCAATGGAGTTTTCTAAACACGCTATAGTGTTCCTCGGAAGGAACAATACAAAGATAAGACGATCTAAGGAATTTGCAAAACTTTATGCCCTATTTTTTATTAAATAATTGATAAAAATTTTTTCTAAAAAAACGACTTAATTTAATTAATTGATTTATAAATAATTACAAAAAAAAATAATTAGTATTTTTAAAAAAAAATTAAAATAAATTTCGATTTATGAGTCATAAACTGTTAAAACATCTAATAATTTTATTGTTTCCGTGCATTATAGCCACATCTGTCAGTAGTCAGGTAAGTATTATTTTTCAAGTTGACTTATCTTATCAAATAGAGCAAGGTACATTTAATAAGGATACAGAATGGGTAGAGGTGGCAGGAACATTCAATGGTTGGAACGGGTCTGGACGATTTAAAGATGAAGAAGGGAATGGCTTATATGAACTAACTATTGACGGTTTTCAAAAAGGGGATAATATAGCTTATAAGTTTCGATTTAATGGACAATGGGATGGCCGAGAGGAATTTCCTGGATTAGGCAATGATCGGACGCACACTGTGGGGGAGGATGGCGAGACTTTGTTCCATTGGTATAATAATGAGACGCCTCCTGATGCTGATCTTATAGCAGATTTTAATGTCAGTCTCAGAGAATTTTATGAAGAAGGGATTATAAGCTTTGATGACCGTTCTTCTGGAACGGTGACGGAATGGGCGTGGACGTTTGAGGGCGGGACTCCCAATGTATCCACAGCGAAAAATCCTGTGGTTAAATACGAAGATCCAGGTACTTATTCTGTTCAATTAACCGTAAAGAAAGGAGATCAAACAAATACGCTTGTTTTAGAAGATTACTTGACTGTTTTACCAAGAATAGAAAACAACACTCCTTGGTGGAATGAAACGGTATTTTATGAAATCTTTGTAAGAAGTTTCAAAGATAGTAATGGCGACGGTATTGGAGACTTTAAAGGGCTGACCCAACAATTGGATTACTTGAATGATGGAGATCCCAATACCACAGATGATCTAGGTATTACAGGTATTTGGCTTATGCCAATACATGAGGCTGGAAGTTATCATGGCTATGATGTAATAGATTATCAATCTGTTGAAAGCGATTTTGGTGGAATGGCTGATTTTAAGGAGTTTTTAGAGGAAGCACATAAGAGAGGTATTAAAGTAATTATTGACTTTGTTATTAACCATAATTCTAGTCAAAGTGATTGGTTTAAAAATGCAGTAACAGGCCCTAATGCGGAACATCGCAATTTTTATAGATGGTCCACTAGTAATCCTAATTATAATGGACCATGGGGACAGCGAGTGTGGCATGAAAAGAATGGGTCTTATTATTATGGGTTATTTTGGGATGGAATGCCTGACCTAAATTATCAAGAACCTCGAGTAAAAGAGGAAATATTTAAGGCGGCAGACTTTTGGTTATCTGATATAGGGATAGATGGCTTCCGTTTAGATGCCGTCAAATATATCGTGGAAGAAGATCGAAAATTAGAAGATACACAAGGAACTTATCAATTTTGGGAAGACTTTACCGAACATGTAAAGGCTACTAAGCCAGATGCCTTTTCTGTTGGCGAGGCATGGACCAATACTAACTCGGTTATTAACTATGTAAAAGAGGATCGAATAGATTATTGTTTTGAATTTGATTTAGCTTGGAATATTCAACAGGCGGTGAATGAAGGTAGAACAGACAATCTCTATGCCCAAGTACAAAAGATCTATAATATTTATCCCCATTTGCAGTACGGTACTTTTTTGGCCAACCATGACCAAAATAGAATTTTTGATACTTTCAATAAAAGTGAGTCCAAAATCAAATTAGCCGCTGCGCTGTATCTAACTTTACCGGGAATACCTTACCTATACTATGGAGAAGAAATTGGAATGAGTGGTGTAAAACCAGATGAAGATATTCGTCGTCCTATGCAATGGGATAACACCACACATGCGGGATTTACAACAGGTACGCCTTGGCG
>CAKZUM010000290.1 GCA_937921525.1 uncultured Saprospiraceae bacterium | reverse complement strand
GTATACAAAGAATTCTCGGAGCTATGATTGCTATGGTCGGTTAAGACTAATAGATTAAATTTTTTCATTGGAATAAATTTCGTTGATTAATCCAGGATCATTATTTAAACTCTTGAATAATCGCATTCTAAATTTACCTTTTTTATTAACCAAGGTCTGCGCCATATTGTCAATCGCTACCATGGATAATACCGTTTGGATATATGCCTCAATCATGTCATCGAGTCCTACGCCCAACTTATTAAAATCTCTTCTATCCATTAAGACCAATCGGTTGGTATCACTTCCCCAAGAACCATCAGGATTTTTAAAGGATAGATTTGTTCCTAACATTTTCCAACTGTCCGTACTATCTTCTATGCGATTCACTAATGGTTTTTCAGAACGTCGAGCATAAGTACAGAGGGGTTGAATACCATCTACTGTAGAACTGACCATCATCCTAATATCTGCCACATAAGTATGTCCTTTCGCATTGGGGATAGTTCCTACATGGTATAACTTTCCAGCAGCAGTCGTACTACTCCAATGATAATTCCCGATCAAACTTTGGACAATGAAACGATCATAATCGAATTCCAAATCCATGAAAGCTTCTAATTCTTTTTCTGTTACAATCGTATAAACGCCCTGTCCTGCATTGCTATACGGCACTTTTACTACTGCCTGACCGCCCATCTTTTTCACCCAAAGAGGTACTTCGTTTTTACTCACATCCCAAATTGTTTCAGGTGTATTTATCTTTAGTCCATGCGGTTGCAGCTCGGCATTAAAAATGTCATAGGCCTTTGCCGCTACCATCTTATTACGTCCCCCTGCTAGGCAGGCTAATATTGGGTTTAGGATTTTAGTTTTGGATAATAATGGCAAGCGATTCCAAGGCTTTTGCGTTACGTATCTAAATGCTGCTCGAATAGGTATCCACTCTCCTTCTGCATTTCTAATCTCCATTATTCCATCGACAAAGCGAACAGCTGGATCTATTTCATCTTTATAAAAAGTAGCGTAATAAACAGGCTCTTGCATCACATCCGCAATGACTTCTGCATAGCCAGAAACTTCCATTGGGTTTTTATCATAAATGACAGCCAAGCCACCTTTTATCTTATTTCTAAGATTTTTCAAGTACGGCTTAAAGGTGCGTTCCACCAATAGGCGATAACTACCTTGCTCCTTATTGTCATCTAATAAAGGCATAGATTTCTGACCAGAAGGACAAGAATTATTTTCAATGACCACCATTTGTCTCTTCCCACTAGCCGAGGTTACATTCAATAAATCCGCTCCTGCCCACAGAAAATATTTTGCTCTATAGTTCAATAGTTCTCTTAGTTTGTCAGCTTTCACCGTTGGGTGCATGTGACAGTACCTAGTGATAATACGTTCCTTATCTAAATTCATAAAGAAGGAAATCATTGGATGAATCGTAGCGTTGAAGGCTTTTGGATACCAATGGTCGTGTGCCTCAAAAGTACCAGGCTTTATTAGTTTAGCAGTTTTTAGATTATTCAAAACAGTCAAAGTTTCTTTGTTTAGGAATGAAAGAATAATGGCTCTTTATTTAAAAGTGGTGCAAATAAATAGGGTGATTCTGAATTAAAACTGAAGTTTTTAGAAAAAGAATAATATTTAAATATTTTTCATTTCCTGCCATTATATGGAATTTCAAGGGCAAGCTATTTTATTCAGTTTTTATTCAGAATTGGCTTTTATTATTGCGCACATTTTGTAAAAAAAGATATTCTTTGATTTAATAGTGAAGAGATTGTCAGAGAACCAAAAAATATACTTAGCCCTATGAAAAATAGATTTTCAGATTTAATAGACCAGACTTATTATTTCCCACAGGATGGCTTTGATTTGCGTAATGGCTACTTACATTTTCATGGCGTGTCACTCAAACATTTAATTGAAGAACATGGTACTCCCTTCAAACTAATCTATCTACCCAAAATAGGCGATCAAATAAAGCGGGCTAACAATTGGTTTAAAAAAGCCATGAAGAAACATAACTATAAAGGAAAGTATCATTATTGCTACTGCACCAAGTGTTGCCATTTTCAGCATGTGATTAGTGAGGCATTGGCACATGGTACGCATTTGGAAACCTCCTCTAGTTTTGATATTGATCTTATTTTGAAATTACAAGAGCAAGGCAAAATATCAAAGAGTACAATTCTAGTTCACAATGGCTATAAGACAGATGATTATCTACAAAAGATCGTACAATTAAATCGGATGGGTTTTAAAAATTCAATTGCCATTTTAGATAATATGCGGGAATTGGAACGACTTAATAAAATGACTAGGAAAACCCTAAAAATCGGATTGCGGTTGGCTACTGATCTCCAACCTCAGTCGGATTACTATACTTCTCGTCTGGGCATTCGTCCATCTGAAATGCTAAACTTCTATCAACAAGAAATTGCCCCTAAGAAAAAACTGAAATTAAAGATGCTCCACTTTTTTGTGGATTCAGGGATAAAAGATACGCTTTATTATTGGGAAGAATTTCAGAAGGCTATCCGTATGTTTGTAGATTTAAAAAAGCTTTGTCCTGAGCTGAAGGCCTTAAATATTGGAGGCGGTTTTCCTATTAGAAACAATCTTGGTTTCGAGTATGACTATACCTATATGGTTGATGAAATTGTGCGCAATATTAAAGAAATCTGTGTCAATGAAGGTATTGACGAACCAGAGTTATTTACAGAATTTGGCAAATTTACGGTAGGAGAAAGTGGTGCTGTTATTTTTGAAGTGCTAGAACACAAAAAGCAAAATGACCGAGAGGACTGGTATATCATTAATAATAGTTTGATGAACACCATTCCTGATGCATGGAGTATTTTAGAAAAATTTATTCTACTCCCCATCAATAAATGGGACAAAGAATATCGTAAGGTCAATATAGGTGGAATTAGCTGCGACCACTCTGATTATTATAATTCTGAAGAACTGAATCAACAAGTACTTTTACCCAAGGTAGAAGGAAAAGACAAAGAACCTTTATATGTCGGATTCTTTCATACTGGAGCTTATCAAGATGCGATTAGCGGATATGGAGGTATTAAACATTGTTTGATTCCAGCACCAAAACATCTTTTAATTGATAGAGATGAAACTGGAAATTTTACAACGACTGTTTATCGTGGGGAGCAGCAAGCTAGTGATATGCTGGAGATATTAGGGTATTAACTTTCTTTAGAGCTTGTCTAAATTTCTACTTCCTGATAACCAATATCTTAGGAACTTGAGTTTGCATTAAAATAGTCACCTAGCTCGCTAGGCAACAATTTTAATGCTTCCTCAAAACCCTAAGCTATTGATAATCAGTTCGTACAAAT
>CAKZUM010000289.1 GCA_937921525.1 uncultured Saprospiraceae bacterium | reverse complement strand
GTGAATTATAAATTTGGGTATTGAAGTTGAAAAAAATTAAACAACCACATTATATTTTAAACGATTATTTACAAATCAATATAGATTTTATGAAAAAAACTTTACTTTCTTTTTTATTAATGGGATTACTATTTCAAGCTTTCTCTCAAAAGCTAGTTGAAGCCACTTTGTTGGAGACAAGATCTCAAGACGAATTAAATTTAATTTTTACCCTTATCGGTGGTACAGCCAATAATGGAGCTAGTGCCTATAAAGTACTTTATGAAACGCCTGATACGGATGGTACTATAGATACTGCCTCTGGCTTGGTGATCTTGCCAATCCTTGATAATGCCATTGCCAAGCCTTTCTTGACGTATCAACATGGGACTGCTTCTGATAGGGATAATGTACCATCTAGACTTCCTCAAGAAGCACTTTTAGTGTATTATTTTGCCTCTCAAGGATATATTAGTATGGCACCTGATTATTTAGGTTTAGGTGATTCTAGACGGACCATCCATCCCTATGTACATGCAGATACGGAAGCATCCGCAGCAATAGATTTGCTCAGAGCGACTCAACAATATTTAGATACGGAAGGAATCGCTTACAATGACCAATTATTTATGACAGGTTATTCCCAAGGGGGGCATGCAAGTATGGCTATGCAAAAAGAAATCGAAACAAATCTGAGTGAGGAATTTACTGTTACTGCTGCAAGTCATATGTCTGGTCCTTACAATTTATCAGGAGATATAATTGGTAGTACTGGTACAGATAGAATTTATGAATTTCCCTCCTATGTAGTATGGATATTTGTTGGCTATCAAAGTGTTTATGGTGATCTATATACTGATCTAGCTACAGTATTTCAGCCAGAGTATATAGAATCGGTAGAGCAGTTTGCCAATGGAACAATTACAAGAGGGGAATTAAATGATATACTAGTAAATCAATTAACAGAAGTTCATGGCGCATCTTTTTCCAATAGAATGTTTACAGAATCTTTCTTAAATGATTTGAGAAACGATCCTAATAATCCTGCAAGAATTGCACTAGAAGATAATGATGTTTACGATTGGGTACCTTCCGCTCCTACTCAACTGCTTTACTGTATGGCAGATGAGCAAGTAGCTTTCACCAATGCCACTTTTACAGACTCGATTATGAATGCCAATGGTGCTCCAAGCGTTACTTCTATTGATATCCTTTCAGAAGGTAGTCATGGTGATTGTGTGGTTCCTGCTACCATTAATACGGCTATGTTTTTTGCGCAGTTCTTAGAAGGCAATGTGACTAGTACCATAGCTGTAGACCCTTCCCTAGCTTTCAAAATCAATCCGAATCCTGCTACTCAATATATCCGTATTGCTTTTCCTGCTTCGGCAACTACTGCTACTCATATCCAAGTTGTTAATCTTCAAGGGCAACTAGTTCAGGAGCAAGTTATCGAGCAGCCGACTACTATTGCAATTGATATGACGAATCAACCTAGTGGTTTGTATGTGGTTCAAGTGAAATCTGAAACTGGATTTTGGATCGAGAAGGTGATGGTTGGGAAGTAAATAGAAAAATTATGATCGTTGAGTTTATTATAAATAAAGCTGTCACCCACGTTCAAAGTGGATGACAGCTTTATAATAAACTCAACGATCTATTTTTCAAAGTACAATTTGTCCAAAAAAAAAGCCTTGCAAAGTTAATTGCAAGGCTTTTTTAATGCTATCAAACAAAGCTAATTACTAGTTACTATAGTCCTCAATTTCTTCAAACTGAGCATTTCTAGCTTGTTCTGCTTCGTGGTTTTCCTTAGTATTAACGAATATACTTTTGTACTTTTTCAAACCAGTACCTGCAGGAATTTTCTTACCAACAATTACATTCTCCTTCAATCCTTCTAAGAAATCCATTTTAGCACCGATTGCAGCTGTACTCAATACCTTCGTTGTTTCTTGGAAAGAAGCTGCTGAAATCCAACTAGCCACGCCTAAAGAAGATCTAGTAATACCTTGTAATAAAGGTCTGGAAGTTGCATTGACAACATCTCTATACTGTACTAGTTTCTTATCATTACGCTTCAAGAAAGAATTTTCTTCTCTCAGTTGACGTAAGGTAACTAATTGACCTGGCTTTAATTTGTTAGAATCTCCTGAGTCTTCTACAAATTTCTTATCGAAGATAAAATCATTTTGCGCTAAGAAATCGTAACGCTCTACTGCTTCCCCTTCTAAGAAAGTAGAATCTCCCGGATCTACGATAATAACTCGACGCATCATTTGACGAACGATTACTTCGATATGCTTATCATTAATCGTAATACCTTGAGAACGATATACCTCCTGTACGCCATTCACTAAGTGATATTGTACCGCAAAAGGCCCTTTAATCGCAAGGATATCAATCGGAGAGATAGACCCATCAGATAATGGTGTTCCAGCTCTTACGAAATCTCCTTCCTGTACTAAGATATGCTTCGACAAACCAACCAAGTATTTTCTCTTTTGCTCATCTTTAGAGGTAACAATGACTTCTCTATTACCCCGCTTGATTTTACCAAAAGAAACAACGCCATCAATCTCAGAAGTAGTCGCTGGATTAGAAGGTTTTCTTGCTTCAAATAACTCTGTTACCCGTGGAAGACCACCCGTAATATCCTGAATCTTACCTAGCTTTCTAGGAATCTTAGCGATTCTATCACCTGCTTTCACTTCTGCACCTTCTTCTGCGGATATATAAGAACCCACTGGCATATTGTAACTTCTCAAGTCTTCTCCATCCTTACTAACGATCTTAATAATAGGAATCTTCTTCTTATTCTTAGATTCGATAATTACTTTTTCAGAGTGACCTGTTTGATCGTCTCTTTCTTGTCTAAACGTAACTCCTTCTTCAATAGCATCGAATCTAATGATACCCGAGAATTCAGAAATTATCACGTTATTAAATGGATCCCATTCACAAATCGTATCTCCTTTTGAAACCATTTGTCCTTCCTTCACGAAGATACTTGCACCATAAGGCATGTGCATAGTAGAATATACCTTGGCTGTCTTTGGATCAACAATTCTTAATTCTCCTGTTCTTGATAAAATCACATCTGATTCCTTACCATTCTCATCTTTTACAGATGTAGTACGGATACTATCAAATTCTAATTTACCATCAAACTTACTCGTTAAAGTAGATTCCGTCTTAGAGACAGATGCAATACCACCAACGTGGAAGGTACGAAGTGTCAACTGTGTACCCGGCTCACCAATGGATTGTGCAGCGATGATACCTACCGCATCACCCATTTCTGCAATTCTACCAGTTGCTAAGTTTTTACCGTAACACTTGTTACATACCCCTCGCTTAGTTGCACAAGTTAATACAGAACGGATCGTTACCATTTCTATGCCTACCTCTTCAATCTCTTTTGCTTTTGCTAAAGTGATATATTCAGCAGCAGGCAAAATCACTTCATCCGTAACTGGATGAACCACGTCATGCAGGGTGTATCTACCCTCGATTCTAGTTGCTAAGTCTTGAATGATTTTTTCATTCTCCTTCAAAGCAGTTGTATCAATACCTCTCAAAGTATTACAATCTACTTCTTGGATCACTACATCTTGAGCAACATCCACCAAACGTCTCGTCAAATAACCTGCATCGGCTGTCTTCAATGCCGTATCGGCCAAACCTTTTCTCGCACCGTGTGTAGAGATAAAGTATTCCAATACAGATAGTCCATCGACAAAGTTGGATAAGATCGGGTTTTCAATAATCGCCCCACCTGTGTCACCAGACTTTCTTGGTTTTGCCATCAAGCCCCGCAATCCACATAGCTGCTTAATCTGCTGTGTAGATCCACGTGCCCCTGAGTGCAACATCATATATACCGAATTAAAACCATCTTTATGGGTTGCCAATTCGTCCATTAATTTTGAAGTAATCTGATTATCGGCAAAAGTCCACTTATCAATAATCTGGTTGTACCGCTCGTTATTGGTAATTAAACCCATCTCGTAGTTCTGCCAAACTTCATCGACTTCTGATTGCGCATCTAGCAATGTCTTTGCCTTATTAGATGGCGTAATCAAATCT
>CAKZUM010000288.1 GCA_937921525.1 uncultured Saprospiraceae bacterium | reverse complement strand
AGATCATGGAACTATTCGAGTAAAGACACCTTCTAAAGTTGTAGGAGATAGAGAAACAACGACTAATCTTAGATATAAATTAGGTAAGAATTTGAATTATGACAAGCGGGATGTATTAGAGGTTAGAGATCCTAAAAAAGCGTTTTTACCACGTCCTAATGTTAGTTCCTCTTTTATCTTCGCTAAAGAGGATAAATATTTTTTATACCCTAATAATTATAATTACTACAATAATTATTATCGAAATACCTTCCAGCATGGTGGTATTTCGTTGGAAGAGATGATTTGTCCGATTATTAAATTGTCCTCTAAATAAATGGTGAATGATAAATGGTGAATGGTAAATGCTTAGCTAGATTTACCATTCACCATTTACCATTTAAATTTTTCATTCCTTCTTCCCGTTTGACTTTTCAATGTCTTTTGTAGATTTCACTACATCATCTGTGGCTTTCTTTAAATCTTCTAATTGCTTTTTTCTCTTCTCTGCCAACAACTCTTCTTTCGTCTTTGTTGTAGGCTTAGGCTTAACAGGTGTAGCCGTTGCGGGTGCCTTTTTAGTTTTACTTTTAGAAGGATCAGATTGGCCGGGATGTGGTTTATCATCAAAGATTAATCCTTTCCGATCTGTGTGTACATAAATCGTAGTACCTGCTACATACTCCCCCCCTAATAACTTTTTAGATAATTTATCAACGACCTCTTTTTGCAAAACTCGTTTCATTGGTCTAGCACCAAACTGTGGATCATAGCCTAGGTCTGCCAATAAATCCATTGCCTTATCACTAATCTCCAATTTAATTTCTTGTCTGCCTAGCATCTTTCTAGTCTTCCGTAAAAGCAAGCCTAAAATCTTTTTGATTTCTGCTCTATTCAACGGCAAGAACATGATTTTCTCATCAATCCGATTAAGGAATTCTGGTCGTAAATGATCTTTCAGTAAATCGAAAACTTCCAACTTTGTTGTTTCCAAAATATCTGCTCGATGATCCTCCCCTACTGCTTCTAGATCTTCAAAGTTTTCCAAGATCACCTCCGCCCCCATGTTGGAAGTCATAATGATAATAGTGTTTTTAAAATCTGCTACTCGACCTCTATTATCCGTCAAACGACCATCATCTAATACTTGCAATAAAATATTGAAGGTATCAGGATGTGCTTTTTCTATTTCATCTAAAAGGATGATAGAATACGGTCGGCGACGAACTGCCTCTGTTAATTGACCACCTTCATCATACCCTACATAGCCGGGAGGCGCACCTACCAATCGAGACACAGCATGTCGCTCTTGATATTCACTCATGTCAATCCGAGTAATGGCCTTTTCATCATTGAATAAAACTTCTGCTAATGATTTAGCCAACTCTGTTTTACCAACACCTGTAGGGCCTAAAAAGATAAAAGAACCGATCGGTCGTCCTGTATCTTGTAGGCCAGATCTACTTCTACGGACTGCATCACAGACCGCAACAACTGCTTCGTGTTGACCGATCAATCGCTTTCCTATTTCATCCTCTAGTTTTAGTAATTTTTCTTTCTCACTCTTTAGCATTTTAGCCACTGGAATACCCGTCCATCTCGCCACTACCTCGGCTATATCATTTCCTGTGACTGCCTCATTGGTAAATCTAGAATCATCTGGAAGATTCAGTAGTTTCTCCTCCGCTACTTTCAGCATCGTTTCTTTTTCTTTGATTTGACCGTAGCGAATTTTAGCTACCAATTCAAAATCACTTTCTCGCTCTGCTTTATCTGCCTCTTGTTCTAATTCTTCTATTGTTTTCTTAATATTTTGGACGGTATCGACAATCTCTTTTTCATTCATCCACGCCGCCTTGATACTTTCTAATTTTTCTTTGGCGTTAGCGATTTGTTCCTTAATAGCATTTAATTTCTTTTCTCCTCCTTCTCTAGTGATCGCTGCCTTTTCTATTTCTAGCTGGCGCACCTTTCTATCCCATTCATCTATTTCTTCTGGAACGGAGTCTAGTTCCAAACGCATTTTAGCCGCCGCCTCATCAATTAAGTCAATTGCCTTATCTGGTAAATACCGATCGGCAATATATCTATCCGATAACTCTGCTGCCGCAATTAATGCTTCATCTTGAATTTCAATTTTGTGATAGACTTCATACCGCTCTTGCAAACCCCTCAAAATAGAAATCGTATCTTCTATACTTGGCTCATCTACTGTTACCGTTTGAAAACGGCGTACTAATGCTTTGTCTTTTTCAAAATATTTTTGATATTCATCTGTAGTCGTAGCACCAATTGTATGCAGCTCTCCCCTAGCTAAAGCAGGTTTTAAAATATTGGCAGCATCCATCCCTCCAGAACCACCACCTGCACCAATCAAGGTGTGAATCTCATCAATAAATAAAATAACCTCTCCATTAGAATCTGCCACCTCTTTGATAACTGCTTTTAAACGTTCTTCAAATTCGCCTTTATATTTTGCACCTGCAATTAAGGAGGCTATGTCTAAGGTATATATTTTCTTTCTTCTTAAATTTTCTGGAACATCTGCCTTGACAATTCGCCACGCAATACCTTCTACAATCGCCGTTTTACCTACACCGGGCTGACCAATCAATATTGGATTATTCTTTTTTCTTCTGGATAAAATATGTAGTAATCTTCTAATTTCTTCGTCTCTACCAACTATCGGATCTAGCTTTCCTGTCTCTGCTCTTTCATTTAAGTTAATACCAAATTTACCTAAAGCATTGTATTGATTATCACTACTTTGGTCCGTTACCTTCGTTCCCTTACGCAAGGCTTTAATAGATTCTTTTAGTCCCTTTTCTGTTGCGCCTAATGCTTTCAACATATTTGCCCCCTTATCTTTGCCAGATAAAATACCAAGCAGCATCATTTCAACAGAAATAAAATCATCCCCAAAGGTTTTCAACTCTTTTTTTGCTCTCGCTAAAGCTTGGTTGGCCTCTTTGCTCAAGAATTGCTTTTCTGAACCTTGTACTCTTGGATAAGTTTTTACAACTTTATCTAATTCTTCTTTCAATTTAGGAACACTAACATTCATTCTTTTCAGAAGGAAGTTAGGTACATTTTCATCTATTTCTAAAATACCTTTTAAAAGGTGAGGAGTATCGACTGTTTGTTGGTCATACCCCGCAGCAATCTGCTGCCCTTTTAGAATGCATTCTTGTGCTTTTACTGTAAAATTATCGTAGGTCATTTCTAAGGGAATATTAAAAATGTAGAATTAATTAATTGAAGTAAGTGCTGGATAAAAGGAAGATCACAATAGATTTTTTTTAAACCACATAGGTACATAGTTCACATAGATAAGCAATACTATGTAGTCTATGTACTACCTATGCTGTTAAAATATTACGTTATATTTTGTCCTAGTAAGTACTTACTAGTCTGCAAAATAACCAATCTTTGAATGGAAAATAATAGATATGGGAAAAATTAATTGGAAAGTAGCACATTCAAAGCAGCTAAATTTTTAGTGCCATCAAAAATAGCTGCTATTGGAATAGCAAATCCTTTAACAGTAGTAAGCTTTAACGTTCCTTCACCTGCTTTAAGTATTAATTCATATTCTTTACTTTTAGTAAGGCGATATAATTCAACTATTTCTTTTACAGGATCAATAATTAAATATTCTTTAATACCATTAGCTTGGTAATCTTGAAATTTAATACCTCTATCATTTTTTGAGGTCCCTTTTGATAAAATCTCTACCACAAAATCTGGCGCAGGAAATAAGCTTTGGCCTTTTTTAAATTTTTTAGCGGTCTCTTTTTTAAAAAAACATAAATCTGGCTCGTAATCATTCCGTTCTAAAGTAATCATTACTTTTTCAATACCTACATAGCCTAGTTTATATTGATCTACATAAATGCTAATCAATCGGGACAAAAAACCATTCACATCATTGTGTTCTTTCTTCACAGGCGAATGGACAATAATTTCTCCATTAATAAATTCAACCTTTTCTTCGTCCGTAATGTCATTATAAAATTGTAGCCTTCTTTCTTTTTCCTTTTTAAGCAATAGATTAGCTTCTTTCACTAAAGTGGCTGCTCTAGGATGCCGAAGTAATTGATCGATTAGGTCTTTTCCAATAGTCATGCTTTATTTTTAACCAAATTTAAGCATTTTTACCAACAAAATCTATGTATACTGATATGCCCACCAAATCGCCACGCCCTGTAATGGCAAGCGCAACCATAAAAACCACATCTTAATTTTCATACCTGCCCCTTTGGAAGTCAGCATATAAATATTAGCTGGAAATACCGCAATCAGTAAGGCAATGATCCCCCATGCTGCCCAAGATCGAGTCATTGGAATCAACAGGCCAATACCGCCTAATATTTCTGCTACTCCCACTATGACATTAATAGGTTCCGCCCATTTTTTAATCATGGGGGGCGTTATTTTATAGAAAAATTTTGGGTTTTTAAAATGAGCATAACCTGCATAGAGATAGAAGGCTGCATATATAAATAAAGCGATATGAAATAGGTATGGTTCCATGAGTTAGGAATGATGAATTAAAAATGATGAATAATGATAATCTTATACTCTTCGATCCAACCAATTGATAATATCTTGCATAACAGTATTTCGGTTTGTTTCATTTAAGAGCTCATGTCGAGCATCTGGATAGATAGTACAGGTAAGATCTTCAATCTGTACATTTTTGTATGCTTCATGTACTTCCTGTACGCCTTTCGCCATGTCTCCTACTGGATCTTTATCGCCAGCCAATAAAATAATAGGTAACTCTTTTGGTGTTTGATTGTAAGTCGAAGCACTATTGATTTGGCCAACCCCTTTTAATAACTCTATCCAAAAATTGGCGGTAAAAGGAACGCCACAATAAGGGTCTGCCACGTATTTATCTACTTCTGCTTCATCTCGACTAAGCCAATCAAAATCCGTTCTACTAGGTTGGAAAGCATCATTGTATTTACCAAAAGAGAGTTTATTTAAGAAATCACTTCTTTCTGCCCTTCCGCTAATAATGGAGGTTAGTTTGGCCACTACTCCACCAATTTTTCCGAGCATACCGGGGGCGCCGCCTGTTGCGCAAACAATCGCCCCGTTCAGTTGCTTGCCCCATTTCGTTACATAGGCACGTGTTAAAAGAGATCCCATGCTATGCCCAAATAAAAAGATGGGTAGGTCAGTATGTTCCTTCTGGATAATGCCTGTCAATTGGTTCATATCTGCTAGGGCGGCATTCCAAAAAGGAGTTGTTTCAAAATATCCTACTTTATC
>CAKZUM010000287.1 GCA_937921525.1 uncultured Saprospiraceae bacterium | reverse complement strand
TCACACTACTGGACATTGTTTAGAACAGAGAGCAGAGAAGAGAGAGTAGAGACGTATTTCGATTAGAAAACAACGAAATTTCGTCATTTTTTAAACGAAATCTGTCTCTACTCTCTGCTCTTTAAAATGTCCAGTAGTGTGGGTAAACTAATACTTTACTTTAGTAAAAAAACTTTTTACCTTGTACCGAATCCCATAACATACAACTTGACGTCCCATGCATAGCATACGCATTGTCATTGCTGATGATCACTTATTATTTCAGCAAGGACTTAAAAAAATACTGGAAGATGAGAAGGAGCTAAATCTGGAAGTGGTAGCACTGGCAGCTTCAGGTCGAGAACTAATTAGAATATTAAAATCTGCGCAACCGCATGTTGTTTTACTAGATTTGAATATGCCTGGCATTGATGGCTTAGAGGCTTTTACCCAAATCAAAGCTTGGAATAGTTCCTTAAAAGTAATTGCATTAACTATGTACGATGATACAAAAATCGTCAAAACAGTATTAAAAGCTGGTATGGACGGCTACATACTCAAGCAGTATGGAAAAGAAGAAGTGATTAATGCGATTAAGGAAGTCATGCTGGATAAAGTTTATATGGGAAAGGGGATTTCTTTTTCAAATAACAAAATTATTGTCAAGCGGACAGATGCTAAATTTGATGATAAATTTGTTAGAAAACATAAATTAACTAAGCGAGAGCTAGAGATTTTACAATTAATTGGTTCCGCTTTAAGTAATAAAGAAATTGCTAAAGAACTTTTTATTAGCGATCAAACGGTTAGCGTGCATAGAAAGAATATTATGAGAAAACTAAATGTAAGCAATACTGCAGGTTTAATCAGAGTAGCCTACGACCATAGTTTAATTTATTAATATACCATTCCTAAGAATATAGCTAACAGAACTAAATTTAGAAGACTGCCGCTTTGCGATTGGTAAGTTATAATGTGTTTGATTATGAAATAGTCAAGCACTTTCTTTTTAATAGAATTAATTAAAGATAATACTATATAAGTTTTTGCTATTAATTAGCAATCCAGCTAACTAATTAAGCCCTACCTTGCTTATGACAAATATTTTCTATTATATTTGTTGATATATAATCCAAAATAAATTTTGAAATTCCCATGAACTATAGCATCCTAATAGCCATATCTATGGCAATTCTTGCCTTTTTACATTCTTTCCATTGGGGTATTAAACCCAAATTCATCAAGAATATAATCTGTTATTTGTAGTTCACTTTAAGCATTATCGTTTATAATGCGCAGGGAATCTCGTTTCTGAATAAGCTGATTTTCTTACTAAATTATCTTAAATCTATTTTTTTCGTGTCCTTTAGCGAACTAAAATCTAGTTAGTAAGAACCTACTCGCATATTATTCCGTATAGGATATTGCAACAAAAGAGCACTATGGAGGCTATAAAGAACACAAAACCCATTTACATTGAAATTAAGTATCCCATATGCTTTCCAGTTTTTG
Source organism: uncultured Saprospiraceae bacterium (assembly GCA_937921525.1). GTDB lineage: Bacteria > Bacteroidota > Bacteroidia > Chitinophagales > Saprospiraceae > JAFMDF01. The sequence continues at coordinate 17,323 of CAKZUM010000287.1, read as the reverse complement.
GAAAGAGTGAATGTATTAGCACAGTATTATCTAAATAAGGATAATACATATTTTAATAAAACAATAAGTGTACTCTTTTGTATTGGGCTCATTTCTATGAGTACAGTCGATACTACTGCACAAATTACACTTATTGCTAGTAATAATACGGCGAATAAAGGAGAAACTATAGATGTTCCATTACAAATAACAGGCTTTGATAATATTTTCTCTTTGCAGTTTTCTGTTAATTGGGATACAACTGTTTTAGCGTTTAAAGAGGTGCACAGTTTTACCGAAGCCTTGCCTCAATTTACTGCGGATGGTATAGGAGTAGAAGATATTACAGAAGGAAAATTAATTGTTATATGGTTCGATAATTCCTTAACGGGAATAGATGTAGCAGATTCAACAGAAATACTTGTGTTAAGATTTGAAGTGATTGGAGAAGAAGGAACTACATCTTCTATTGCTTTTACCAATGAACCAGCTTTGATCGAAGCGGTTGACGCGACTTCTACCATACTAGATGTAGAAGTAATAGATGGGGAAATTGTAGTCCCAGGAAATACTACTACTACCACCTTTTTACAAGCCCAAAATGGGATGCGTTTATTTCAGAACCATCCTAATCCATTTTACAAAAATACCACAATAAAAGCATCCTTTTCTACTGCTGAATGGGTACTATTAACCATTACAGACACTTACGGACGTTCTATATATGAAGAACGTTTTCGAGCGTCAAATGGTCTCAATAATATTCTCATTGATACAGAGCAGTTAACAGTTGCAGGTACCTATACTTATACCTTAAGTAGTGGCACACATCAACTGTCAAAACAAATGATTGTAGTACCACAATAAAGACAAAAAAACATTAATGGTGAGGCATTTAGGAACGACGCACAAATAACTTTTACATTTTAAATGGTAAATTTTATTTATCCCTCGTTCCCTACTTTGATAATGAAGTTGTTTAAGAATGTAGTCTGATATTAGTTGTAAGTGCTTGGTTTCTAGGGCGAAGCTCTTTTTGATTTTCGTAGCCTTAGCTACGGGAATCAAAAAAGCTGAAGATCCTAGGAACCAATGACTTGCAAATAATACAGTAATACATTTTTAAACAACTTCAATAAGCAACAGGCTATATCAAGGACTGAAATTTTTATGCAAACCATTATTAGATTAGAGCAGATGAGATGACGTTGTTTATGAACAAGTCTAGTAAATTTTTCCAAAATTTATTTTTCATCCTTCTTTTCAGACGACTTAGAATAATTTTTATTTAAAATATGTAATAATTATTGAATATAGTCACTAGTGTAAGCAAAGATTTAACTTTTTGGCACGTTTTTATCATATTAAAAATATTTGTATATAAAAACGATTCGATAATTATCCCAAATTCCGTTCGTAATGAATAAGATTGTTACTATTCTTACAACTGGACTGCTATTTGTAGCGACTTCGGTTTTCTCTCAATTGACCTTTACGGTCTCTCCTCAGCCTATAACAGGCAATATTGGAGATGTAATTACAGTAGATGTTACTGTAGCTAATTTCCAAAATGTGTTAAGTACGCAATATTCTTTTGCCTACGATCCTAGCATACTTCAGTTCGATAGTGCTAGTAATCCTGACATGTTTCCATTCCTCAGCCCAGCGGCTAATATTTCCAACCCATCTTCTGGTGCAATAACATTAGCTTGGTTTGATAATACTACGGTAGGAATAACCCAGCCTGATGGTACGCGCTTTTTTTCCATGCAATTCACAATTATTGATAATGTAGGTGCGGATACTAGAATAATGTTTTCTAATACCCCAACCATTCTAGAGATTATAGATGGTGCAGGTGATCCGTTTACATTTGAAGATAATGAATTGTTTTTCAATGACGGTACACCGGGTGGAGCTTTAGATCCAGCTAATTCTTGTACAGATAACGACAATGATGGCGTATGTGTAGCAGATGACTGTGACGACAATAATGCAGCAATAGGTCAGGTAGGAAGTAGTTGTGATGATGGAGATGCTAATACAACGAATGATCGAATTCAAAGTGATTGCTCTTGTAGTGGTACTGCTATAGATGATGGAAATACTGACGGTGGAAACACTAACGGTGGAGCTACAATCTCTAATTGTACCCCCCCCGCATCAGGTTTTGCTTTAATAGGTTCAGCCGAAGCGGGCGATGTAGGGGATGTAGTCTGTGTACAAATAACTTCACAAGATTTTGATAATGTTTTGAGTATGCAATATAGCATGAGCTGGGATCCAGCTGTGTTACGATATAGTGATGTACAAAATACGAATCTAGCAGGTCTTAGTGGGGCTATTAATGGCCCAACACCTTCTGGAACATTAGATCCAGGTTCGTTAGGAGTAGGGTGGGCTGATCCGATGGCAACAGGAGTAACTGTGGCTGACGGAACAATCCTTTATGAGGTATGTTTCACAGTGCTTGCTGCTGGTTCACAAGAGATAACTTTCGGAAATGCTCCAGTTCCAGTAGAGGTAGTGATTGATGGAGGTAATACCGTAATAGAAAATAATTTACCTAGTTGTCCTGCTTCCGTAAACTTTGCTGCAAGTGGCGGCGGAAATGCTGGCGGTGGTAATACTGGTGGTGGTAATACTGGTGGTGGAACAACAGTAACTTGTACGCCTCCTGCATCAGGCTTTGCTTTAATAGGCTCTGCCGAAACAGGCGATGTAGGGGATGTAGTCTGTGTACAAATAACCGCGCAAGATTTTGACAATGTATTAAGTATGCAATATAGTATGAGCTGGGATCCAGCTGTACTTAGATATAGTGATGTACAAAATACGAATCTAGCAGGTCTTAGTGGAGCTATTAATGGTCCGACACCTTCTGGAACATTGAATCCAGGTTCTTTAGGAGTAGGGTGGGCCGACCCAATGGCAACAGGAATAACAGTAGCTGATGGAACTATCCTTTATGAAGTATGTTTTACCGTACTTGCTAGTGGTGAACAAGAAGTTACATTTGGAAATGCTCCAGTACCAGTAGAGATAGTCCTTGATGGAGGCAATAATATAATAGATAGTATGGTGCCAAGTTGTCCAGCTACTGTAAATTTTGTCACAAATGGTGGCGGTGACACAGGTGGCGGCAATACAGGCGGTGGAAACACAGGCGGTGGAACAACGATGAATTGTACACCTCCCGCATCAGGCTTTGCATTAATAGGCTCTGCCGAAACGGGTAATGTAGGGGATGTGGTATGTGTACAAATAACTGCACAAGATTTTGATAATGTTTTGAGTATGCAATATAGTATGAGCTGGGACCCAGCTGTACTTAGATATAGTGATATACAAAACACCAATTTAGCTGGCCTTAGTGGAGCTATTAATGGCCCTATGCCTGCTGGTACCTTGAACCCTGGAACATTAGGGGTAGGGTGGGCCGACCCGATGGCGACAGGAGTAACAGTAGCTGATGGAACCGTGCTTTATGAGGTATGTTTTACTGTACTTGCTGGAGGGGCACAAGAAGTTACATTTGGAAATGCTCCAGTACCAGTAGAGATAGTCCTTGATGGAGGTAATAATATAATAGATACTAGTGTACCAAGTTGTCCTGCTACAGTAAATTTTGAATCAAACCCAGTAGATCCTGTTGAGCCAGTAAATCCTGTAACATGTACACCTCCCGCATCTGGATTTGCAATCTTGGGATCAGCAGTAACAGGAAATGTAGGGGACGTGGTGTGTGTTGAAGTTTCTACTCAAGAATTTAATAATATAGTAGGGATGCAATATAGTATGAATTGGGATCCCACGGTCTTAGAATATGCGAATGTTCAGGGCTTTAACTTAAGTGGTATTGGTGCTTCTAACTTTAGTAGTCCAAATCCAGGACAGTTGGGCTTATTATGGACGGACCCGAATGTTTCAGGAGTAACAGTTACAGATGGTACAGCGCTATATGAAGTGTGTTTTACGATATTAACAAACGGTACAGCGGAAATAGATTTTACAGGTACACCAGTTCCTATAGAAGTGACAGATGGGGATAGTAATCCAGTAACTTTCCAAAGTTGTGCTGCTGTAGTGAGCCAGCCTACAACAGGCGGTGGCGGTGGTGCATTTGCTGTAATTGCAACAGACCAGATGGCTGCTCCAGGTAGTAATGTTTGTATACCCGTAACAGTCAATGATTTTTCCAATATTGTAAGTATGCAGTATAGTATGGGCTGGGATCCAGCTATCTTAACTTATACTGGGGTACAGGGTTTTAATTTAGCAGGCTTAAATTCTTCTAATTTTAATAGTACAACAGCAGGTAGTTTAGGACTAACATGGTTAGATCCTAATGTCTCAGGTTTGAGTGTGATGAATGGAACAGTCATTTATGAAGTTTGTTTTGATGTAAATGCAAATGCCACAGTAGGAAGTACGTCCTCTTTTAATTTTAGTGGTAGTCCTGTTCCGATAGAAGTACAGGATGGAAATAATAATGCAGTTTCTTTTAGTAGTGATGACGCTACAGTTACAATAGTAAATAATCAGGTAAATCCTGTAGATATTACAGTAAGTAGTGTTGCAGGTACCACGGGAGATATTGTTTGTGTACCTGTCAATGTTAACAACTTTGATGAAGTGTTAGGTTTTCAGTTTTCCATGAATTGGGATCCAACGGTTTTGATGTATAGTAGCACTGGTAACTACGGTTTACCAGGATTGAGTGCAGGACAGTTTGGAACACAAGGAACGGATAATGGGCTATTAACATTTGCTTGGATTGATAATACCACCCAAGGGGTTTCTTTACTAGATGGCTCTACAGTATTTGAAGTTTGTTTTGAAGTTATCGGTGCAGGAGGGTCTAGTTCTAGTATTACGATTGGCAATACACCAACGCCTATAGAAATTACGAGGGCAGGAGGCGGAGGTGCTGTCGGTTCTAATCCAGTTGGGGGTACTTTCACGGTCAATGATCCAGTGATGGCGTGCCCAGCTGTTAATCCGGGAATCCCTCAGATAACACAAATTAGTTGTAATGGCGCCAATGATGGACGTATTACATTGACTCCTTCGGGAGGAGATAATGTGTTTACTTATTCTTGGAGTGATCCAAGTATAGGAAATATTGGAAATCCTACAGGATTAAGTCCAGGAACTTATACGGTAACAATAACTAGTTGTGGCGGACAGCAAGTCTTTAGTAGTATTCCTCCTTTGGTTATTGGGGCAGAACCAGCGGCTATAGTCGTAAACACACAGGTTCAAGATGCCAACTGTGAACCGAATGGAGTGATAAATTTACAAGTTACAGGGGGACAAGCACCTTATACTTATATGTGGAATGACAATACTTTGAGTCCTGTAAATAGACCTTCTAATGCAGCTGCTGGAACTTATAATTTGACAGTTAGAGATGCCAATGGTTGTGCGACAGTAGTCAATGGTATCGTAGTTGGACAAGCTGCAACAGGTGCCTTAGCAGTAACTACAGATATTGTTCACGCATCTTGTTCTGGTAGATCAGATGGTCAAGTCAGTCTAGCCGTTAATGGAAGTGTATCAGGCTTAGTATGTGATTGGGGAGCCTTGAACGGCGTTATTAGTGGTTGTACTCCTATAAACGTTCCATCAGGTTCTTACACAGTTAACGTTAGTGCAGCAGGAGGGTGTACGACTCCAGTATCAGTAGTTGTAGGTAATCAAAAAGTCGTAAGTGCCTCTGCTGTTGTTACCGCAGATGTTTGTGCAAGTAATCAAGGAGGTATTGAAATCCGACCAAGTGGAGGTACGGAACCTTATTTTTATACATGGAGAGGTACGGCCTCTATTCCAAATACAGATATAGCAACCAATCTTCCTAAAGGAGATTATATGGTGACTGTAACGGATGCAACTTCTTGTACGGTTGCCATAGAGAATATTGTGGTAACAGGAGCGGATGCCCCAGTAGGTATTACGTCCATTGCACAAAATAATACCGATTGTGAAGGAGATCCAACAGGTTCTATCGCAGTTGATGTAACTGGTGGAACAATGCCTTATGCCTATGTTTGGGAAACGGACGAAGGTGTGTCTGTTCCGGGTGGTAATGCTCCGGTCATTAATAATTTACCAGCTGATGTATATGCTTTAACGGTGACAGATGTGAATGGCTGTACAAGACGACAATCGTATACGATTGCTGCCAACTCTAGCTTAGATGCAACGATTACTACTACTGGAGTTTTTCCTAATGTATCTGCTACTGCAACCGTAACTGGCAATAACCCTCCATTCCAATTTATTTGGTGTAATGGAGACAGTACAATGACCTCTTCTAACCTGCCAATTGGTACTTGTAACTTGATGATTATAGATAATTTAGGTTGTTCTATTATTAGATCAGTTGAGGTAGAATCGCAAGTCTTGGAAGTGAGTATCGTTGAGTCAGGTGCTATTTCTTGTGCTGGTGAGTCAGATGGTATTTTACAAGCAGAACCTAATGGAGGTGGGCAACAGCCTTACAGTTACTTGTGGAGTAATGGGGCAACAAGTCAAGTGGTAGTCAATTTAGGGCCAGGTAATTACGAAGTCACCATTACAGATGGAAGCAACAATACCTCTACCCAATCTTATACTTTACAAGCACCAACTCCAGTTGATATTGCAACAGTATCCAATGTGGATGATTGTATGAATGATGGAAATATTGAAATAGGTATCAGTGGTGGAACAGCTCCATACAGTATTGCTTGGTCTACAGGTGATATTAATACAACAGCAATAGATAGCCTAAGAGCAGGAGATTACGGGGTGATTGTTACAGATGCAAATGATTGTACTTCTTCTGCAACCCTTACCAATCAACCAGACAATACTTGTGTGCTTTGCTATACAGGTTTAGAGGTAATTACACCCAATGAAGATGGTAGAAATGATGCGTTCCGATTGAATTGCGCGGCGCAAGCAAAAGGAAATGTTTTAAGAATATTTAATCGTTGGGGTCAATTGGTATACGAAGCAGAAGGGTATTCTTGTACGCTAGGTACGGAAGACGACTGTTGGAGAGGCCAAAATCTAAGTAACCGAGATTTACCTAAAGGTGGTTATTTCTGGGTATTAGAATTTGAGGATGTAGATGGCGAAAGAACACGTATCAGAGATCACGTTACCATATTGAGAGAGTAAAAAAAGAACAGAGAGTAGAGAGCAAAGACGTATTTGTATCAAAATAAACGATAATTCGTTGTCTTTTAAATGAAATAAGTCTCTATTCTGCAAAGCAAATTAAAACAAAGAATTTCCCAAGAACATAATTATTTTGTAATGAAAAAAATTATACTACTAGTAAGCATTTTATTCGTTATACGTGTTGCAGCTACGGCTCAAGAGCAATCTGTTTTTACACACTATCAAGTAAATCCAGTATTGCTTAATCCAGCTGCGGCAGGGTTTAGTGGTTCGCATGAAATATTCGCGAATTTTAAAAATCAATGGGTGGGCTTTCCAGGAGCATCTAACACCTATGCACTATCTTATCACGGTCCTGTTGCTAAGACATTTGGATTAGGTGCTACGATTTATAAAGAAGATATTGCCTCTCTAAATAGATTAAGAGCAGTCATCAATTATGCCTTTAGATACAAAGTAGATAAACTGAAATTTGGTTTCGGATTTACTACAGAATATAGTCAATGGTCTATTGATAATGATGTTTTAGGGAACTCTTTATATGATTCAGGAGATGAGACCATAGAGAAAGGAATAGATGGTATCAATAGCTTTGATGCGTCCATTGGATTACATGGATTGTATAATGACAAAACGTATATAGGAATCGCTTTTCCTAATATCATTATGGCTCGCTTGGATGGTTCTAGGGGACCAGATATTGATGAGTTAAATGATGGAGGCTACTATATGTTTAATGTAAGACATAAGATAGACGTTGCAGAGGGCGTACAAATAGAACCAGCCTTATTATTAAGAAAAGTTAGAAATGTACCTTTCATGGCAGACCTTTCTTTAAGAGGTTTATTTATGGATGAAAGATTGGTAGGCGGCCTGACTTATAGAACAGGGCCAGGAGAATCTTTAATTGTCTTGATTGGTACAAAACAACAGCAATTTTCTTTTTATTATTCCTTCGATGTATCTTTCCAAAATTTCCAGACTTATAACAATGGCGCCCACGAACTAACAGTTGGATTTAGAATTCCAGCAAAAGATAGAAGTAGTGTTCAGGAAGGAACGATAGAACAATTAATGAAGTAATTAGTTATAAAATTACTTGGTAGAATAGTAGATTTTTTTTCCTATACCAACTTATTATTTTTGAATAAGTTTAGTGATAAGCCTAATGATAATTAGTATCTTTAGCAATCAAAATTAAAAGTATAGTTTTTTCTATATAAGATGTAAGATGTCCTTTAACAATTGGTTTTTGGGATGGCCCCTTTCAGAGGAAAGGGGCTTCTCTTTTTTAGTAGTTATCGGTAGAACAGCAAAATCATATATCTTACATCAGAAATCATACATCATATATCTGTTTAATTCGTGCATGATGGATTTATGATGTAAGATGTATGAACTATGATTTATGATTTTCAGAACCCTGCTTAGAAGCATAAGTAGCAATACTACCCACTATATTTCAATATCGTACTTTTTTTAAAAACAATCTGAAAGAAAATTCTGGTATCGAGTTTCAAAGGTATCCTCATCTTTACCACAATTACCCGTTAAAGACTCGATCTTTTGAATCCTGTTATTTATATCTCCTCCTTTTTTAGAAAAGACCCACTCGATATTAGAATTTATAGCAGATTCAAGAAAGTCTTGTAGACTATGTGCGTCATATTGAAATGGACAAATTAGAGAAATAGATACCGAATCTGCCTTGGTTACTAACTCCTCGTCATATTGTATATAAGGCAAGTCAATCAAAATATCTGGTAGATTTGATACGGAATTACCTAGACTCAAATCTCCTAATATTAGATTGCCATGCTCTTCTTTTAGCGTATTTAAAGTATAGCCATCATCTGCATAGGCTATTTCATTTCCCAGTACAGCCACTAATTGGCTTTCCGATTCTAAAAATTTAATGAGGCCAGAATAGATATAAATATGACCACCTGGCAAGGTGAAAGCATTTTTGATTTGGTCATTATCTATGATATAGACACCCCAGTCAAAATCCTTTCTATTGTTAACCACCGAGGTATTAAGCAAAGTATTAAATATGATCTCTATACGATCATAAGCACACTTATTGGTTCGCTTGTTCATGATAGGATATACATCTTGCATAGATTCAATCTGCTGCTTCATGGTATTTCCTATATTGATTTGTTCTTGTATAGTAAATTCATCAAAATTTTGACGAATAACAGCCCCCTCTTTTTCGCAACCAACTAATAAGAATGCGAAAACTACAAGACTAATTATTACATGAAGGAGGGTATATAGTTTTTGATTAGACATCATGTGTGGATAGATTCTAGTGTGAACTAACTACTAAGGCTTCTTGATAAGCTAAACTAAAGGGGGGGAACAAAGAAGGGGGAATGATTAAAACTTAACTACCTTATAGCAATCCAAAAAATATGCCAAGGGAAAAACGGTAGGAACAGGTTTGATGGCTTTGCCATCAAACCTGACCTGTTATTAAGCTGCTTTTAATTGAGAAAGCTTAGAATTATTAATTTTAGAAGTTGCATATTCTCTAGTCACTTCAAAGGAAGTGACATCACCTTTTGAAGGCAATTCAAACATGGCATCCGTCATAATTGCTTCGCAAATAGATCGAAGTCCTCTTGCACCTAATTTATATTCTAAAGCAGTTTCTGCGATAAAATCCAACGCATCATCGGTAAACGTCAATTCAATATCTTCCAGTTCCATTAAACGTTGATACTGTTTAATTAGCGCATTCTTAGGCTCTGTAAGTATCCGTCTTAATGCACTTAAGTCAAGTGGATATAGGAAAGTTAATACTGGCAATCGACCTAAAAGCTCTGGAATAATACCATAAGACTTTAGATCCATATGAGAAATATACTGTAGTAAATTCTCTCTATCCACTCTTTCTGTATTGTCACCGTTAAAACCAATGACTTGGGTGTTCTTACGGCGGGCAATAATTTTTTCAACGCCATCGAAAGCACCACCACATATAAACAAAATATTATTCGTATTTACTTTTACTAATTTTTGTTCTGGATGCTTTCTGCCACCTTGTGGAGGCACATTGACATCTGTTCCCTCTAGCATTTTAAGCATAGCCTGCTGTACACCCTCTCCTGATACGTCTCTCGTGATGGATGGATTATCACTTTTTCTAGCGATTTTATCTATCTCGTCTATATATACAATCCCTTTTTGTGCGGCATCTACATTGTAATCACACGCTTGTAAGAGGCGGCTTAACATACTCTCCACATCTTCTCCTACATAGCCTGCTTCTGTAAATACCGTAGCATCAACAATAGCAAAGGGAACATTCAGAAATTTAGCAATCGTTTTAGCAAGTAGTGTTTTTCCTGTACCTGTACGACCCACTAATAGAATATTCGACTTTTCTATTTCTATCTCGTCATCCTTAGGTTGTTTTAATCGCTTATAGTGATTGTATACAGCAACGGATAAGAATTTTTTGGCCTCTTCCTGTCCTATAACAAATTTATCCAAATGATCTTTAATATCAACAGGTGTTAGTTTGTCAGGCACTTTATGGTTTTCCCATTGTTTATTACCCTCTCCTTCGCCATTCTTTTTGTTACCGTATAGTTCTTCTTGAATGATCTCTTCTGCTTGCTCCACACATACTTCGCAAATATGTCCATCAATACCAGCAATTAATATTAAGGCCTCTGCTTTGTCTCTACCACAAAAAGAGCAACGAAAATTTTGCTTGCCTCTACGCATTTTATCAGAATTTAATTCCTTATCCATTTAAGGTGTTTATTCAAAAGGGGTGTATATCTTGTTATTCTGTTTAAACTACTTTTGAAGTGTAAATGCTACAAGATAGTAAATATTAGTTAATTATCCGCTTTAAACGGTATGAGAGGTCGCCTAAACCTAAATTGGAGTATAACTATACAATTATACTCCAATTTTTTAGGAATTTTAGAAGAAGTGTTAAGCTTCCTTCTTAGGCGTGCCTTTCGTTAAAACTTCATCGATCAATCCATATTTCATCGCCTCATCTGCTTTCATCCAATTATCTCTATCGGAATCTTTTTCGATGGTCTTGAAATCTTTACCCGTGTGCTTAGCTAATATTTGATAAAGCTCTTCTCTCAATTGCTTAGAGAACTTGTAGCTAATTTCCATATCACTAAATGTACCTCTCATACCACCAGATAATTGGTGAATCATGACTCTTGCGTGAGGTAAAGCAGAACGTTTCTTTGGTGCACCTGCCGCTAATAACACAGCGCCCATAGATGCTGCCAAACCAGTGCATATAGTGGCAACGTCAGGACTAACATACTGCATCACGTCATATATACCCATACCATCAATTACACTTCCTCCGGGACTATTGATAAATAGCTGAATGTCTCTTTTAGGGTCAACAGATTCTAAGAATAATAACTGAGCTACTAAAATGTTAGATACTTGATAGTTAACATCTGTACCTAAGAATAAAATACGATCCATCATTAAACGAGAGAATACGTCTAATACAGTAGCATTCATTCTTCTTTCTTCAATAATATATGGCGTCAAGCTATTTTGAAAAGCTTGAGCACTCATTTCTGCATATTTATCAACATGGATGCCGCCAATACCTTGGTCTTTGACAGCAAACTTTCTAAATTCATCGTTTAAATTCATATTCACTCGATTTTTGTTATTGTTTAATTGAGAAGGTGAATAGGGGTAAATAGATTTTTATCCAACCTATTTACTAAGTATTTCTACAAGAATAATAACACCTGAAATCAAATAAGTTCAATTCTCAGTAAAATTATAAATATAATAATAGACAAAAAGACTGCCAAGTGCTGTTTACAAAGCTAATAGGTCCCTATTCTGTTACTTCTGCTCCTTCTTCTGCTACTAATGGCGTTTCTGCTTCTATTTTTGGTTCATTCTTCTCTCGCTCTGCTTTAATGATCTCCTCTAATTCATCCGTAGTAGTAGGAACTGCATTAATCGTTACAGCCTCTTTCAATTCTCTAAAAAGCTTTTCCGCCAGTACTTGATTATAGGCATTATTTACTTGTTGCTCATCTTGAGACATCTTTTCGACCATATTATCTACCATGCCTCCATAATCTTGGCCTCCAAAATAACTTAAGATTTGACCTCTAATCGCTTGTTTGATCTCCACTTCTTCTACCTTAATGTCATACTTCTGTGCCAATTTATCTCTGATGATAGACCATTGCAAGCCATCTTTCATCTCCGCAACAGCATCTGCGGCTGTTTTTCCTTCAGGAAGTTCCCGCGTATGCTCCACCCATCTTTCTAGAAATGCTTCTGGAAGGGTTAATTGATTGTCCTTTTTTAATTGTTCTACGATCAGACCAAATAAGATACCATCTGCTTGATTATCATAGTATCTTTTGATATTTGTTTTCAGTTTTTCCTTAGCTTCTTCTTCTGTAGTGACATTACCGGGGCCAAAGTAACCATCAAAAAATTCTTGATTTAAAGTAGCAGGCGTCAACCGTGTTACCTCCACAATAGTGGCTTCAAAGTCATTGCCGTAAACCACAGGTTCTGCTGCATCTTCATTTAAGCCTAAAAAGTATTTTTCAATAAATGCTTTGTCTTTGTCCTTTGCTAGCTTGGTGATATCGAAACGGAGCTTATCTCCAGTTTTTTTGGTGAAAATATCTTCAACAACGTCTTCTGTCAGTTCATCAAAACTAACAGAAAATTCAGCGGTTAAGCCTCCTTCTTTTGGAAGTGGACCACTTAATTCCACAGCAGATAGTTTGATAACATCTCCCTCTTGAATTTCTTCCTCAGTAGGGCCTTGCTTGCCTAATCGCTTTAAAGCATCCTTGAGATCATCTTCGATCATGCTATCAGGAATGCTTGCATCATACCAATTAAAAGCATTGTTATCCAGTCCTTTTACTTCAAATTCAGGGACCAGACCCAGATCAAACTTGAAAGAATAATCTTCTAATTCTTTGGTACTTAGTGATAATTCTTTCTGATCTACAGGCAATGGTTGTCCTAATATATTGAAGTCTGCTTTTTCAAGGTAATCCGCTATTTCTTTACCAATTATGTCATTGATAATATCTACTAGCGCATTCTTACCAAACATTTTTCGCACAACGCTCACAGGGACTTGTCCTTTACGGAAGCCTTTGAGGTTTGCGTTCTTTCTATATTCTTTTAATTTTTCATTAAAGGTAGGCGCGTAATCTTCTTTTGAGAGATTTAAAGTTAAAGTCACATTTAAATCATCGTGATCTTCTCTAACAATGGTTGGCATAGTCCTGCGGTTGTAGTTAACTGGTTAATAATGTTGAGAAGAGATGTTGAAAAACCTTTTTCCCAACGCATTTTGTCTTCAATCTCACTTCCCGCCCGCTTAACAGCAGTCGGGCTACTCTCTGTTCTACTTGAATGCAAAAAGTAGCATTACAAACTACTATAAAAAAAGAAATCCGACCCAAGAGTCAGATTTCTTTGTGGTGCGGGTGGAGGGACTCGAACCCCCACGCCTCGCGGCACTAGATCCTAAGTCTAGCGTGTCTACCAATTTCACCACACCCGCCCAAATTTAGTGTGTGTTTGTAAAGTTTTTGTTGCTTTTTTACAAGCGAATGCAAAGATAATAGCTTTTATAAAAAGATGATGATTTTTTTTAATAAAATATTTTAAAACTGTGTTGGTAATAAATTGTTGAGAGTATGAAGCATAAGTACCGTCCTTTTTTATACATTTAGCGAGATTCCAACTACATTACTGGCAACTGCTAAGTTGCTTTTTTCGTTATACATGTATACGCAAGTAGCAATAGATGTGGCGCATAGAATTTCCAAAAGACCTTATTCTAAATAATTTCGTGTGAAGTTGAATTATCATGGTAGAAATACAAGAAGACGAAAAGTTATTGATTCAAAGAGCCTATCGAACCTTATTACAATCTTTTAATAAAGAATTGAATAAGGAAGATCAAGTCAATCTTCGAGCAGCTTATGAACTGGCGGTGGAGGCGCATAGTCAACAACGACGTAAATCAGGGGAGCCTTATATCATGCACCCTATTGAGGTGTCTCGGATATGTATAGAAGAGATCGGTCTCGGTCCTACCGCAGCTATTTGTGCTTTGTTACATGATGTGGTAGAAGACACGGATGTGACTTTGGAGGAGATTGAAACACAGTTTGGGCAAAGAGTAAGAATGATTGTGGATGGTTTAACCAAATTGGATAATGCCTATGATGTAGAGAGCCCACAAGCAGAAAATTTTAGAAAAGTATTATCTACTTTAACCGTAGATGTGAGAGTGGTTTTGATTAAAATGGCAGATCGCATCCATAATATGCGGACTCTGGGATCGATGCCTCGACATAAACAATTGAAAATAGCGGCAGAAACCTCTTTTATCTATGCCCCACTAGCGCATAGATTGGGTTTGTATAATTTTAAAACAGAATTTCAAGATTTGTGTATGAAAATCACAGATCGAGAAACCTATAGTAATATCGCTAAAAAACTACAAGAGACAAAGGAGTCTAGAACGCAATATATAGCCGAGTTTATTAAACCATTAGAAACCCATTTAAAGGAAATGGGAATTGCCTACCGTATTACTGGACGGCCCAAATCTATCTATTCTATCTGGAATAAACTAAAGACGAAGAAAGTACCTTTTGAGGAGATCTATGATTTGTTTGCGGTTAGAGTTATTGTAGACGTTCCAGTCAAACAAGAAAAATCTACTTGTTGGCAAGTGTATTCGATTGTAACAGATGTCTATCAGCCGATCGTAAAACGTTTAAAAGATTGGATTACCATTCCAAAATCTAATGGCTACGAATCATTACATACGACCGTAGTTGGACCAGATGCTCGATTTGTAGAAGTCCAAATCAGAAGTGAACGTATGGACGATATTTCTGAGCGGGGTTTTGCGGCGCATTGGAAATATAAAGGGGTTTCTAATTCTCCAGATGTGTATAATGTATGGCTAGACAATATACGGGCTATGATGGATCAGCCAGATTCTGATGCCATAGAATTTTTGAACGACTTCAAAAGTAATCTCTTTAACGAAGAAGTATTTGTCTATACGCCAAAGGGCGATATGAAAATCCTACCGAAGGGAGCCACTGCCTTAGATTTTGCCTTTGCCATTCATACAGATGTAGGATCTAAATCTACCGCGATAAAGATCAATAACAAGCTCGTTCCGATGGGCTACAAGCTACAGAATGGAGATAAAATTCATGTAACGACTAGCCCAAAACAAAAGCCAAAAGATAGTTGGTTGAAAATGGTAGTCACCAGTCGCGCAAGAACAAAAATTCGATCTGCTCTAAAGGAAGATCGAAGACAAGAAGGACAATTAGCAAGAGAAGCCCTAGATCGAAAATTCAAAAATTTAAAGATTGACAATTCAGAAGCCAATATAGATACGATTATTCGACATTTAAAGATAAAATCGCATATTGATTTTTTCTTTGCCGTAGCAAAAGAAGAGTTAGATATCAATGATGTTTTAAAGAAGTTTGAAGTAGAGCATGGTAAATTAATTCCAATTACCGCTCCTCCAGTAGTAAGTAATAAAACAGATCTCGAAGAAATAAGAATAGACACCCCCTCAAGTATCAGTAAGACGGGCCTATACATCAATGGCGAACCAGCAGAGAATTATAAATTTGAACTAGCCACCTGCTGCAACCCCGTAAATGGAGACGATATTTTTGGCTATGTTAGTAATTATGGTTTAAAAATTCATCGCTCTAATTGCCCCAATTCAACAAACCTAATGGCCCGCTTCGGCTACCGTATTCTGAAAGCCGAATGGAATGCGGTAACAAATACCAACTTCTCTGTCAATCTCTTAATCATCGGTGTTGATGATGGACCTGGTGTGATCCAAAATATTACCGCCAAAATTTCTTCCCAACTAGGTTTAAATATCCGCTCTTTTCACATTGACGGCAATGAGGGCTATTTTGAAGGGAAGGTGAAGCTACAAGTAAAGGACAAAAATCAGCTGTATTTGTTGATGAAGGCTTTGAAGGATATGGAGGGGATTTCTTCTGTTACTCGGGTGGATTGATAAGGCGGATTCTTAATCCATATGTGTCATCCGACCACTCCAAACAGGCTGACCGAGAATGCGGTTTTTGGCAGACTTACCAAGTTTTCAAAACTTGGTAAGTCTTGGTTAATTCATTGTAGATCATTCCAACTTAGATAATGTAGGGATTTTTCACAACGCCACCCGAGCATTACGCCCCACCAACAACTCTAAATGCTCTGCCACAACAAACTCTTCTGAGTTAAAACGGTCATCTCTCATTTTCGTTTGTTCCATCCGTCGAATGCTTCTAGTAAACCGACGAATACTTTCTTTGGTATTTAAAATAAGGCCAGGAACAGGTACACTTTTCCCATTTGCATCCTTAGCGACCATCGTGAAGTAAGAAGAGTTACAATGTTTCTTGACACCTGTTTGGATATTTTCGGATTCTACTCGTAAGCCCACGACCATAGACGTACGACCTGTAAAATTGACCATCGCTTTTAAGGTCAACAATTCTCCAACCTCAATGGGATTTAAGAAATCTACTCGATTCACAGAGGCAGTGACACAGTATTGTCCAGAGTGCTTAGAGGCACAGGCGAAGGCAATTTGATCCATTAAATTTAAGACATAGCCCCCATGTATCTTTCCGCTAAAATTGGAATGAGAGGGAAGCATTAATTGGGTCATGATGACTCTCGATTCTTTCGGTGTTTTATAGTCCATGTGTATATATAAATTTTGAAACAAATATATAGGAATTCTGACTAGATCAAGGAAAGCAGATTGTCAATCCGTACTACCTACCAAAATTCCCACATTTTCCATAATTTCGCAGCACTTTTTCAAAAACCACCTGATTCTGTTTTAAAAATGGAACTTTGAGTCAGTATTATGGGTAGTAAAGGAAGTGTTTGGACAAAAAATAAACTAATATTTTAACTACATAGATACATAGGTCACAAAGCAAAGCGTAACTATACTGCTGACAGGATAAATTACCGAAAATGAATTTGTCCAGCAATGGGAAATTGCTGGACAAGAAGTGTGCGTTTTGCTGGACAATTTCCCATTGTCCAGCAAATTTTAGACAATTCCAAAATCGGTAATCTATCCTGTCGATAGTAT
>CAKZUM010000286.1 GCA_937921525.1 uncultured Saprospiraceae bacterium | reverse complement strand
AGAAACAACCTACTCTTGACAAAATCACTTTTAAATCTTCTACTAGTTATTGGCATTGCAATTTGTCTCAATGTACTCAGCTGCAATGTATCTTCCTATTTTGATTTGACAGAAGAAAAACGATTCACGATTACCCAACCGACAGAACGATTATTGGAAAAGTTGGATGAGGTCGTATATGTACAAGTATTATTGGATGGAGAATTTCCAGCAGGCTTTAAGCGATTGCAAAAAGCGACCAATGACATTTTGAATGATTTTCGATCCGTGTCAGGATATATAGAATATGAGTTTGAAGACCCAGCGAGAGGAACTACGGAAGAAATAAATGCTAGGCGGGCGCAATTGAAAAAGGATGGAATTCGAGCCAAGAATTTATTGATAGAAGGTAATGATGAACGGAAGCAAGTCTTAATCTATCCCTATGCAATCGTGCATTATAAAGGCAGAAGTTTACCTGTGGATATTTTAGGAGAAGATGTGCCTGGCGTTCCTTCGGAAGTGGCTTTGAATAACTCGATTGGCTTACTAGAATACAAACTAGCCAATGCTATACAGAAATTACAAATTACTCGTAAGCCAGCTATTGCATTTACAACTGGGCATCAAGAACTAACGCCTATAGAAGTGCGAGATATTTCTGAAACCTTGTTACCATACTATGATATAGGTTTTTTAGATTTAGATAGTGTGGTGCATGTTCATCCAGAGATTGAAGTACTAATTGTGGCAAAACCAAGAGTTCCTTTTAGTGAAAAAGACAAGTTCAAAATAGACCAGTATGTGATGAATGGGGGGAAGGTGATGTGGTTAATAGATGCCTTGAATGTACACTTAGATTCTCTTCGTTCAGCGAATCAGTATGTGCCTATTCCATATACAGAAGACATTTTGAACTTAGAAGATATTTTATTTAACTACGGTGCTAGAGTCAATACAAACTTAGCACTAGATTTGAAAAATTCTAGAATTCCGCAAGTCGTGGATGAAAGAGGAACGCCCGTATTAGTTCCGTGGTTCTATCATTTAGTGGCAACGCCCAATCAAGATCATCCGATTACGAAGAGCTTAGGATTGGTGAATTTGTTATTTGCAAATACGGTAGATTCTCTAAAAACGAAGACATCTATCAAGAAAACTTTCCTATTAGAAACCTCTCCTAATAGTCGCTTACAATACTTCCCGATGCGACTAAATTTTGAAATACTAAAATATAAACCAGACCCAAAGCAATTTAATAAAGGGAAATTACCTTTAGCCTTACTATTAGAAGGAGAATTTTCGGCACATTATAGAAATAGGGCTACTCCGAATGTATTAGAAGCATGGAAACAAGTAGGTCAGGAATTTAAAACCATCAGCACACCAACAAAAATGTTAGTAGTAGCAGATGGAGATATTATTAGAAACCCAGCAGACCCAAAAAACAACAACTTTGGACCATTAGGCTATAATCGCTATGAGAAATTCCAATTTGCTAATAAAGACTTTCTTGTTAATGCAATCGAGTACCTTATTGATGAAGAAGGCGTGATTGCCGCTCGATCTAAAGAGGTAAAATTACGCTTATTAGATCATGTAAAAGCAGAGCAAGAAAAAACGAAATGGCAGTTGATTAATATCGGTTTTCCGATCATCTTTTTATTATTATTTGCTTGGAGTTATAATTTTTTAAGAAAACGGAGATATGCTAAATAAATATCATGTAATAAAATCATAATGTATAATATAGTAAAAAGAACCTATTTTAAATATAAGTATTAGCTTTACTAATTACCTTATGATAATTAGCATTTCCTGTCACAATATCGCCTATATTTTGTTATATTTTTTCTGTTTATAAAAGGCATGTTTTTTGGTACTTTCCTATACGTATACTATTGATTTGGTAATAGTATAAACTCCCACCCGTTGATCTTTAGAGAGACTAATTAATAGATTTAATATAGTCTGAAAACGGTTATTAAAAACTGTTACGCTATAGAATAAAGAGTCGAAGCCAACATGCCTATACAACAATTAATTGGTGTCTATTTATTTTTACGAAAAATAACGATTTACTTCTTGCAAGATATTATGCGAGAAGTAGACAGCCATACGGAGCAAATAAAAATACGATTTGTCTTACAATTGTGTTTATTATTTCTCGTCTTTACCAGTCTTGTATCTTATACTATTTTCCTTATATCTCCTTACGCTTTTTTTGCAATAACTATTTTTTGGCTCATCAATATAGCTACCCCCTTTATAATTAAATATACGAACTCGGTTTACTTCCCTGCTAAAATATTTTTATTTGCTGCTTTTATTTGTTCTGCTCACATCCATGTTGTAGTTGGAATTCCAGAAGGACTTGGACCTGTTCTTTGGTATTTAATTATTGTTTTGTCTGCTAGTTTTATACTAGGGAAGAGGTGGGGGTTATTTTATATTTTACTTTCTGTCGGTATGATTGGACTATTGAATACAACGACTTATTTGGAAGTTCCACTATTCGGTATGAATGAACAAAAAGGATTGAATAGATTATTGATGTTGCCATTGAGAATAGGAGTTCCGATGATATTTTTATATATAGTCATTCGTGAATTTATAGCAGGAAAAGAATTAGCAGAAGAAAAAAGTCAACAGCTCATTTCACATCAAAAAACGCTAACAAACAAGATTGCTGATAGAGAATTAGCTTATAGGAATTTAGTGGAAGAGGTGGAGGATGTGATTTATGAAGTGGATAGAATAGGCAACTTTATTTTCATAAATAATGCAGGAGTGAATACCTTAGGTTATTCTAAAAAAGAATTATTAAAAATGTCTATCTACGATTTTATAGTGCCAGAAGATCAGAAGGTTGTCAGGCAATTCTATAGAATGCAAATGAAAAAAAATATTAATTCGACTTATCATCAAATTCAAATACAAACTAAATTAGGGGAAAGAATATGGGTCGGGCAAAGAACAAAAATGATCTTTGATGAAAAAGGTAGGTTATTGAAATCTCTTTGCGTAGGAAGAAATATTTCTGTGCAAAAAGAAATAGATGTTATGCTTGAAAAAGCTAAAGACGAAGCAGTACAGCAAAATAAAATGAAAACCAATTTCATGTCTGCGATGAGTCATGAACTCAAAACGCCTTTGAACGCCGTAGTCGCACTAGGGCATGGATTATTAGAAGATGATTTGAATCCAGAACAGAAAAAAGATGTAGAGACTATTCTTTTTTCTGCTAATAATCTTGTTGGTATTGTCAATGATTTACTGGACTATAATCTGATAGAAGCTGGTCAGGTAAAATTGAAACGAATGCCATTTGATTTAATGGAAGCTGTTGCCAAGGCAGTACATTTGAATCGACAACTCATTAAAAATAAAGAAGTAACCATTCGATGGGATAGCTCAACTGTTACCTCAAGTAAATTGATCGGAGATAAAGGTCGCTTGGTACAGATACTAACCAATTTATTACGGAACGCTACCAAGTTTACAAAAAAAGGTGCAATTGATTTATTAATAAAACAAACCTCAGAGACAGATAAGTGGGTCGATCTTTACTTCGAAGTAAAAGATACAGGAATAGGTATTGAAGCATCAAAACTAGACCATATCTTCGAGAGGTTTACTCAAATTGATAGTACACTTTCTAGAAAATATGGAGGAACGGGTTTAGGTTTATCTATCGTCAAACAATTACTTCAGCAAATGGGGAGTAATATTCAGGTGAAAAGTGAATTAGGAAAAGGATCATCTTTCTTTTTTACACTCAAATTTCCTAAGCAAAAAGAACTTGTTAAAGAGAATAAAAAAGAATATAATATCTTAAAGAGGGGTGACTTGTCAGGTCTACAAGTTTTATTGGTAGAGGATAATAAAATCAATCAATTAGTAACTAAAAAGATTTTAACAAAGTGGAATACAAAGGTAGACATAGCTGAAAATGGTCAAATTGGTGTTGATAAATTTAAACAAAACCATTATGATCTTATCTTAATGGATTTAGAAATGCCCGTCTTAAATGGCTTTGATGCCACCCAACAAATTCGAGCCATAGAAGATGCTGATTGTTCCATTCCTATTATTGCTGTAACCGCCTCTGCAGTAACAGATATTGTTTGTCAACTAGAAAATCATCAGTTTACCGACCTAGTAATGAAACCCTTTGAACCAAAAGAACTATACAGCAAAATGCTAAAGTATTGTGCAGAGACTAACGAAGTTGTATAGAATTAGTAACAACGAAATAATAAATTCCGCTAGTTGGCTCTAATTATTTTTCTGTTTGATTTTAAATAAATAAGCCTACCTACGCAGCCTCTATCTGGCATTCGTCGCGATTTCCCTATAACAAATCTGTTGATAAACTCATAAATTTGTCAATACTATTGAAGTTGTGTAAGATTTAAACAACTTCAACAA
>CAKZUM010000285.1 GCA_937921525.1 uncultured Saprospiraceae bacterium | reverse complement strand
CCAAGCAAATAAACGAATTATAGAGGCGGTAGCTCGTATGTCCAATTTTCCAATGGAGAAAGTTTTAGTCAATATTCAAAAATATGGCAACACGACTGCGGGTACGATTCCGCTTTGTCTTTGGGACTTTGAGGATCAATTAAAGAGAGGGGATAATATTATCTTGACTGCTTTTGGCGGG
This sequence comes from uncultured Saprospiraceae bacterium, assembly GCA_937921525.1. Classification (GTDB taxonomy): domain Bacteria; phylum Bacteroidota; class Bacteroidia; order Chitinophagales; family Saprospiraceae; genus JAFMDF01. The sequence continues at coordinate 2,391 of CAKZUM010000285.1, read as the reverse complement.
GGCTATACTTGGGGGGCGGTGTATGTGAAGTGGGGGATATAAGAATCAACTGCATAATTTTTTTGTATAAAATACTGTTTTATAATTGATCGTCGAGGTTACAAACCTCGACGATCCAATATTTTACAGTATTTAATATTAGACTCTAAAAGTTTATGGTAGCAAAAGAGATTATTCAAAATTAGATCTATTGAACAAATTTACACTTACTTTTTTCTGCTTTTTGATTGCATTTTCCCTTCAGGGACAAGATCTTAGCTTACCTCATCTACGTCATATTGGTGCCGCTAATTCGATTAATCCAGCCTTGAAAATAGACTCTGCTACTTGGGTCATAGATGTTTTAAATATCAATAATGGACTAGCATATAGTGGTCCTGTTTACAATAGTATTGTTCAATCCGACCAAGACCGTTTAGTTGCCGATATTAATAATGCCCTACAACAATTGGCACCCTCTGGCAATGATTTCAATGTATCTGGAAAGGTAGAAACGTTTAGAGTACAATACCATACCCCGAAATGGTCTCTACAAGTACATCATGCCAATCGCTATCAAGCAAATTTAGAATATCCAAAAGCCTTAGCTGAATTAGCATGGCTAGGTAATGCTAGTCGTATAGGGCAGCAGGTAGAGATTGGCCTCTCTTTTGATTTCTTGTCTTTTAGTGAATTAGGTCTTGGTGGATCTATTCCCTTAGGTAAATTTAGACTTGGACTTTCCTTAAATATGATCGCTGCGAATGCTGTTGTAGAAACAAAACGAGCGAACGCTTCTCTGTATACTAGTGATGACATTTATCAGTTATCTCTAACGACAGACTATGAGTTAAATGTAGCAGATTTGAATATAGAAAATGATCTATTTGATGTAGGTGTAGTCGCCTTAGATTTTTCTAATATTAGTTTGCTAAGTCCAGCTATTCCTAGTTTTAACACTTCTCTCAATGGTGCATTTAATAGCGTGTTTAATGCAGTCAACAAAGGTGTCGGCTTAGATTTAGGTATCACCTATGAACATAATGATCAATGGCAGTTTGGTTGGAGTATAGTCGACTTAGGATTGATTAACTGGAATGAAAATACGGCTTCTTATACCTCCCAAGAAACGACTAATTTTAATGGTTTAAATATAGGAGTAGTAGATTTTGATGACACCGAATCCATCAATTTTGAAACGCTCAGGGATTCTGTGGAACAATTTATAGCTTTTGAAAAGGATGCTACGACCTTTACTACCTTCTTACCTATCCAATCTTATCTAAGTGCTTATTATCAATTATCCTCCCAACTAGAATTTGGAGCGGTGCTGTACGGACAATTTGAGGACACCAATACTTTTGGAGCTTCTTTGAGTGCTAACTATAAATTACCATTTATTCGGCTAGGAGCAGTTTATTCTATCGTAGAAGATCATCCGTTTAACATAGGCTTGAATGCAACGCTAGAATTAGGGGCTTTCCGACTCTATGCGATGACTAATAATGTGAGGACTCTTTTTGATCCACTAGCAGTTACTAATCAAGCTAATCGGGTAGGGGTGGGTTTGGTGTTTTGAGTTTAGCCAAAAACAACAAAACCGCCAAAGGCACTAAAAAATGAGGAAAGCGCATCACCGACTCATGCAGCCATTGCACCAATACATAATCCAACCACTCCCAATCAAAATAAGCCCAGATTCTGGCAGCAGTAGTACCAGCCCCCCAAAAGACCGCATAAGCTAGACAATACTTCGCCCATCTCCAAGGCAGAAATAAGCCAATACTTATAACAAAATCCAAGATACCCGCTGTATTCAAAAATTGAATCGCTTGCTCTTCTTGCACCCCCAAAATATTCATTGTCATTTCCATAAAATGTACGGGTCTAGGATAAAAACCTAGGGCATACAAGCCATGTGCTGTAAAAGTCAGGGCAATCGCTACTTTTATAAGGCCTAACAATTTTTTATTAATTGTCGGATTGGTCGATAAGTATATCAATAATAATGGACTGCCGAATTGTAAGCTGTATTCAAAAAACTGACCAATACTGAAAAAGCGTTCTTTACAATATAAGGCCGCTAATATAACTAAGCTGATTGCGCCTAAGCCTAACCAATATCGACCTACGTTAGGTATTCTTGTGATGAAAATAGCTACAAGTGCACAACTTAGATAAAACAGACCAATTCCTTTTATTCCATATTGTATCGCATTTTCCACGGCTACGCTAGAGATATAAGTCGCCCAATCCATTCCTAATAGATTTGCAACTATACCACTCATCCATTGTTCATCCCATAGCAAGGTTCGGTAGGGGGCATCCCATCGCCAATGCTGCCAGGCCCTTCCTAGAAAAACAGCTATGGTGGCCAATTGAATGAGTTTAAAAAAAGAGGAATTTGTTTTG
>CAKZUM010000284.1 GCA_937921525.1 uncultured Saprospiraceae bacterium | reverse complement strand
TATACGCTCTTGGCTGCTTCTTTTTCCCTTATTTTCCTCTTGAAATCGGTCATAGTATCAACAATACTCCCGCTTTCAAGAGAAAACTAAGAAAAAAATAAGCTACCCAAGAACGTACATTTATTATCTCCTCGTTACTATGTGGTAAAAAAACAAAAAAAGGGAAAGCAACTGAGTCACTTTCCCTTTTTTAACTTCAATAAGAAGCATTTATTTTACTTTGTCCACAATCGACTTGAAAGTAGCTTCGTGATTCATTGCTAAATCCGCTAGTACTTTTCTATTTAACTGGACATCACTTTTTGACAATTTGTGCATAAATACAGAATAAGACATTCCATATTGTCTAACTGCTGCATTGATTCTTGCAATCCATAGTCTTCTAAAAGCTCTTTTCTTTTGCTTCCGATCTCGGTAAGCATAAGCAAGACCTCTTTCTACAGCATTTTTAGCTACTGTATAAACTTTGGATCTAGCTCCGAAATAGCCTTTGGCCATTTTCAGAATCTTTTTTCGTCTTTTTCTGGATGCGACTGCATTTACAGAACGAGGCATAGTTTTATTTTTTTGCAATACAGGGGCTTCAATAATTTTATTGACCGCACTTTGGACCTATATTGAGTGAAAAAATGAAAAGAAGAGAGTTAACTTAGTGTATAATTTGTAGAATTATAAACAAAGAAGTCTCTCAATTCTCTTTTGATCGCTAACGTGAACCATGGCTGAACCACGAACTCTTAACTTAGCTTTCTTACTCTTTTGACGTTTTCGGTGAGAAGTATTCGCTTGGAAACGCTTTATCTTACCGGAACCAGTACGCTTGAATCGCTTCTTCGCACTAGAGTGGGTTTTCATCTTCGGCATTACTGCTACGTTTATCTAAATGAAAAAATCTATTTTATTCCACTTTTTGGAATAGGAGCGCAAAGATAGTGAATTATTGATGGAAATGAAAGTGGGAAAGGTAGTTATTTGGGACTTTCTTCTATAATTTTATACAAGTTTATTCCAACAAAATAGGGGATGCTGTAAAGCATCCCCTATTTCAGTAAAATAGATGTATAAAACTATGTTTTCTTCTTCTTTTTAGGCTGTACCATTACAGACATTCTACGACCTTCCATCTTAGGTAAGGCTTCTGCTGCACCATGTTCTTCTAATTCTTTCAAGAAACGCAATAAAAGCAATTCTCCTCTTTCTTTGAAAACGATTGTTCTCCCTCTAAACTGTACATATGCCTTCACTTTTGCACCTTCTTCTAAGAAGTTTTTCGCATGCTTTGTCTTAAAATCAAAATCATGGTCATCCGTATTAGGACCAAATCTGATTTCTTTCACGACCGTTTTTACTGCTTTTGACTTGATTTCCTTCTGCTTCTTCTTTTGATCATATAGAAACTTACGATAGTCTATGATCTTTACTACTGGTGGCTTTGCGTTTGGTGAGATTTCTACTAGATCTAATCCCATTCCGTAGGCCCATTTTTTTACTTGCGTAGTATTGTATACCTCTGGATTTACGGGTTTGCCTGCAAATTCAGCCACTGCTTCGAGGTTGTCCCCTACTAGGCGGACTTCTGGGACTTTGATAAAGTCATTAATTCTGAATCTTATTTCTTCTTTTTGATTACGATTACGACGAGGTTGTCTTCTAGCCAATAGATTAATTTTAGTTAAAAATGATAGGATATTTCCCCTAATGTTATAATGTGATTTTTTATAAAAAAGTTCCCTAGAAGATGTTCTTGCAGGCAACTAGTGTTTTTTATTTGAACGGATTCCAATTGAATTCAGCTCTATAAATAGTGTTTATTCCAATCTTTTTTGTGTAGCAAAAAAGGAGTCTTGGTTGTCAACGTTTTATAGGCATTCTCAATTCACAATTCTCCATTCAGAATTAAATCTAATCCTTCCAATCAAAGGTAATAATAAATGTATTAAGAATACTACAAATAATAGAAAAAGGCTGAATCTACTTGCATTCACAAGAGATTCAGCCTTTTTATTACTTAATTTTATCTAAAACCTTAGGAAATGCAGCGAAATGATGTTGCTTAGTCTTATTTAACATCAGACACCTTTTTAGAGTAGCCCACTTCTAACTTGCCCTCTTTCTCTTTTAATTTTGCCACAAATACACTGCCTTCTGAAGGATTTTCATTTAATATAAATTCAGCTAAAGGATCTTCTAAATACTTCTGGATCGCTCTATGTAAAGGTCTTGCCCCAAATTGAGGATCAAATCCTTTTTCTGCTACAAATTTCTTTGCCTTATCTGTAAGTTTGATCTTGTAACCCATGCCGTCCAATCTTTCGTGAAGATCTTTAAGTGCGATGTCAATAATCTTGTGGATGTCGTCTTGATCCAAGCTATTGAAGATTACTAAATCGTCAATACGATTCAAAAATTCAGGAGAGAAGGTTCGCTTTAATGCAGTTTGAATAACACTCTTAGCGTCTGCATCTGCTTGATCTTCTCTAGCTTTAGTTTGGAATCCAACACCTTGACCGAAGTCTTTTAATTGACGTACCCCAATATTAGAGGTCATAATGATTAGGGTATTTTTAAAATCTACTTTTCTACCTAAACCATCTGTTAATTGACCATCATCTAATACTTGTAGTAAGATGTTAAATACATCTGGATGCGCTTTCTCGATTTCATCTAATAAAACTACAGAGTAAGGCTTACGGCGAACTTTCTCCGTCAATTGTCCGCCTTCTTCATACCCAACGTATCCCGGAGGCGCACCAATTAATCTACTTACAGAGAATTTCTCCATATACTCACTCATATCAATTCTGATGAGTGCATCGTCAGAATCAAATATATAGCGAGCTAAGGCTTTTGCTAATTCTGTTTTACCAACACCTGTAGGCCCTAAGAAGATAAAGGATCCAATTGGCTTGGAAGGATCTTTTAATCCGACTCTATTCCTTTGTATCGCTTTTGTGATTTTCAAGATCGCTTCATCCTGACCAATGACCATATTTTTAATATCATCACCCATTCCGATAAGCTTCTTACTCTCACTTTGAGCCACCTTTTGTACTGGAATACCTGTCATCATAGAGACCACCTCCGCAATATCCTCTTCCGCCACTGGGTATCGTTTTGATTTGGACTCTTCTTCCCAATCCATTTTAGCTATCTCTAGCTGACGGATTAGTTTAGATTCATCATCTCTAAGATCAGCTGCTTTTTCATACTTTTGATCTTTGACTGCTTTATTCTTATCCTCTTTGATCGTTTCGATCTGCTTTTCATACTCCTCAATATGCTTCGGTACATGGATGTTTTTTAAATGCACTCTTGCACCTACTTCATCCAATACGTCAATCGCCTTATCAGGAAGGAATCGATCACTGATGTATCTATTACTTAGTTGTACACAAGCCTTGATGGCATCATCTGAATATTCCACATTGTGGAATTCTTCATATTTAGGTTTGATGTTTTCCAAAATGTGAACAGCTTCCTCAGGAGAAGGTGGTTCTACTAATACTTTTTGGAATCTTCTATCTAGTGCGCCATCCTTTTCAATGTGCTGACGATACTCGTCTAAGGTAGAGGCACCAATACATTGCAACTCTCCTCTCGCTAGAGCAGGCTTGAAGATATTAGAGGCATCCAAGGAACCTGTTGCTCCACCAGCACCTACTATCGTATGAATTTCATCAATGAATAAGATCACGTCTCTTGACTTCTCTAATTCATTCATAATAGCTTTCATACGCTCTTCAAACTGTCCTCTATATTTAGTGCCAGCAACTAATGCCGCTAAATCTAACATAACAATTCGCTTATCAAAAAGGGTTCTAGACACCTTTCTTTTGATAATTCTACGAGCTAAGCCTTCTACTATGGCAGTCTTACCAACACCAGGCTCTCCAATTAAAATTGGATTATTCTTTTTCCTTCTACTCAAGATTTGAGAAACCCGTTCGATTTCTGTTTCTCTACCTATGATGGGATCCAACTTCCCTTCTTCTGCCAGTTTGGTGATGTCTCGCCCGAAATTATCTAGTACGGGTGTACGAGATTTAGACGCACCTTTACGTTGACTGCTACCGCCAGAATATCTTCCGCCGCCTTGTGGCTCATCATCATCGTAGTCATCTTGCTCAGATGCTTCGTTGTAAACATCTGTATCTGTTAATTCCTGTTCGTGTTTCACGTATTCTAATTCGGATTTAAAGGTTTCATAATCAACATCTAATTGAGCTAGTACCTGAGAAGCTGGATTTTCCTTATGCTTCAGAATAGATAGAATTAAATGCTCTGGACTGATTTGTTCATTTTTGAGGCGTTTAGCCTCTAAAAACGTTACTTTTAATACCCTTTCCGCTTGTTTATTCAATGGAACATTGTCCACTGTTAAAGAGGCTGCAATAGAAGGTCGTCTATCTATGGAATCTTCAATAATCTGAACTAATTCCAATGGATCAACTTCCAATGAGCTCAAAACCTTTACCACTATACTATCTTGCTCATTCACAATGCCTAAAAGCAAGTGTTCTGTACCGATATAATCGTGGCCTAATCTTAGTGCCTCTTTACGACTATTTGCTATCACTCTTTTTACTTTAGGAGAAAATTTTCTGTTCATGACTTTACAGACATTTGGGTAAGTTGTAGAATTACTGCTTAATTCTTATTTACCTGTGATTATATAGGGGTGAACTGGAGATAAGACGATACGATTTGAAAAATTGTATCCTGATGTAGGAAGTGTAATATTAAGCCTACATCAATCTGTAAGTCTTGAAAGTTGATTTAGGTATTTCTAAATAATAGAACTGTTACTATGTATTAAAACAGCCGTCTTATATTCGGAAAATTCGTAAATCTCACATACTTACGTAACAATAATACAGATTCTTTGCAAAGAAAACAAAGCAAAGTCTTATAAGTTTTAAAAAATTTTCTCGCCCTTTTTATTATATCTCAATTCATAGAAGTTGTTTAAGAATGTAGACTGAGATTAGTTGTAAGTGCTTGATTGTTAGGACACAGTCTTTTTTATTTTTCGTAGCCTTAGCTACGGGAAATAAAAAAGGCGAAGTCATTAACAATCAATGACTTGCAAATAATCCAGTTATAC
>CAKZUM010000283.1 GCA_937921525.1 uncultured Saprospiraceae bacterium | reverse complement strand
ACCCAATCCAGCAATAATGTTTGTTGCTGCACCCGTTACAGATTGATCTACAATACCCTGTACTGGCTTTGTACCTGTACCTGTATAATATTCTGTGATTTTACCAATAGCTAAACCAGAAACTAATCCGATAATAACTGCTGCAAAAACACCGAAAGAAGAATATTCCATAGCTCCTACTGTCCAACGAGCAGGTAACATCCAGTTAATGATAAGGTAAGTTAATACTAGCATTAAACCAGCGGCAACAAATTCTCCTAAATTTAAAGCTTTATGGGGATCCCCACCATCTTTCACTTTTACTAAGAAGGTACCGATAATGGAAGTAATAATACCTGTAGCAGCTAATACTAATGGTAATAATACAGCATTCAAACCATCAAAATCATTGCTCGCTTCGAATCCAACAGATCCCATGAAGGCTGCACCCAATACCATTGTACCAATAATAGAACCCACATAAGATTCAAATAAATCGGCACCCATACCAGCAACGTCCCCTACGTTATCACCCACGTTATCCGCAATTGTTGCAGGGTTTAACGGGTGATCTTCAGGAATACCTGCTTCTACTTTACCTACCAAATCTGCTCCTACATCGGCAGCCTTTGTGTAGATACCACCACCCACACGAGCAAATAATGCAATAGAAGAAGCACCAAAAGAGAACCCTGTTAATACAGTAATTACCCTTCTTACATTTTCTACAGTGTCAATTCCGAACATTCCTTTATAGACGATGAAGAGCGTACCTAAACCTAACACTCCCAAACCAACAACCCCTAGGCCCATAACAGCACCACCAGCAAAGGCTACTTCTAAAGCTTTTCCTAAACTAGTTCGTGCAGCATTAGTTGTTCGTACATTCGCTTTAGTAGCTACTCGCATACCTATGAAGCCCGCTAAAGCTGAACAGATAGCTCCTAATATAAAAGAAAGTGCTACGAAAGGAGAAGAGTTAGCTCCTGCTGTGAATGCTAATAATGCAGCAACTACTACTACAAAAACTGCTAATACTCTGTATTCCGCTCTCAAGAACGCCATTGCACCATCTGCAATGTTCTTGGCAATAAATGCCATTTTTTCGCCACCAACTTCTTGTTTAGATACCCAAGAAGATTTCCAGAAAGTATAAAGGAGTGCGAGGACTCCCAAAGCTGGAATTGCATAAGTAATAGATTGACCCATAATCGCTTTGTTTTGAATTTATTGAAGAACGCTAGCTAATAAAAGGCCAATATTTATGGAAATCAATTAGCTATTTTCTTCGTTTTAAGGACACTTAATCTATTAGAATGAGCTGTTCAAAGGATTATTTTCATTTCCTTTCTTGTAAAAAAACCTAAGTATCACACTCTAAAAGCTAGTCCTCAATGGTTTTATAAATATTTTTTAATATAAAATGAATTTTAAAAATGGTGCGCAAAAATAAGGCGAATTTAAAAACTGTCCAACTAATTACTGTTTTTTATGCGTTTAGAGGATTTTTTTGTGACATTAATTTTAAATATAAACTATACTATTTCGGTGAGTGTCTATGAATTAATATCAGAATTGCCGAATCTTGTGCCTAAAAAATAGAACTTAATAGATGGATCAGTTAGCAGAAGTATTAATTACAAAAATGAACACTTGGCCACCAGAGTGTTTATGGGTTGTTATGTTGTGCAGTTGTTTTATAGCAATCCTGTGTTTCAATCGATTCTACGGCGCTGGAGGTTTGTATGCTTATATTGCTGTGTCTATTATAATTGCTAATATTCAAGTATTAAAAGCGGTACAGTTTAGTTTGTATCCAGAACCAGTTGCATTAGGAACTATTCTGTTTTCTTCTTCCTATTTAGCAACAGATATACTTGGAGAACATTATGGAGTACGAGCGGCTAAGCGAGGGGTTTTTATGGGATTATTTGCTCATTTATTCTTTTCTTTTATGATGTTGTTGACTCTTGGTTTTTCTCCTTTAACAGTAGAACAAGCAGGAGAGAATATGGCGTGGGCACTGCCCTTTCATAGCCATATAGCTGCTTTATTTACGCTACAGTTTTCTTTATTTTTTGCAGGGATGCTAGCGTATATTATGAGTCAATTTTATGATGTCTGGTTTTATAGTTGGTTGAAAAAAAGAACGGGAGAAAAGTACTTGTGGCTCAGAAACAATTTATCAACTATGGTCTCTGCATTGATTGACAATACGGTCTTTTCCGTACTAGCTTGGATTGTTTTAAGTTCTAATCCGCTACCATTTATGACCGTATTTGTCACCTATATATTAGGGACCTATTGGTTGCGATTGATAATCGCTGTTTTAGATACGCCAATTATTTATTTGGCTAAAAAATGGAAGTATGTAGAAATGAAGAATAGAGAGTAGAGAGCAGAGACAGATTTCGTTTCAAGCTATTATACTGCGAATGGGATAATAAAACTAATTTTATTTATCTGTAGCTCTGCACCTCTGCGTCTCAGCGTCTCAGCGTTCAAAAATAAACATTGGCTTTAGCCAATGCAGATTAGTCACGTTTCTCTTATCTATTATCTTTCGTCAAATACTATCCGATAGAGAATTATTAATTATCTATCTTTGTCATTCGATTGAAAATAGGACATATTTAGATAAGTTATCAAATCGTTATTACGAACAAAAATTCATGGTAGAATATCCGGGTTTTAATTTTGATATAGTAAAAAAAGATAGCCAAACGAATGCAAGATTGGGCTATTTAACAACTCCTCACGGAAGTTTTGAAACCCCTAATTTCATTTTCTGTGCTACTAGAGCAGCGATAAAATGTGGAGGTCCAGAAGATTTAAAAGCAGTCCAGACAGATATTATTCTTTCCAACACTTATCATTTGTTATTACGGCCAGGTCCTGATTTAGTAGAGAAGATGGGCGGCTTGCACAAATTTATGAATTGGGATGGTCCGATGTTGACAGACAGTGGTGGTTTCCAGATTTTTAGTTTGGGACATGGTTCCGTAGCAGAAGAGATCAAAGGAAAGAATAAAACGAACACCGTCAAAACGCTTAGAAAAATAACGGAGAAAGGTGCTACTTTCAAATCCTATATTGATGGTAGAATGCATACCCTCACACCAGAATCCTCCATTGATGTGCAACGAAAATTAGGGGCAGATATTATTTTGGTATTAGATGAATGTACGCCTTTCCATGTAGACAAAAGATACACCGAGCGATCTATGGAATTGAGTCATCGTTGGGCAGATAGAAGTTTAGAAGAATTCAAAAGGGGGCATAACGGCAAACAATCTTTATATGGTATCGTGCAAGGAGGCGTTTATGAAGATTTGAGATTAAGAGCCTCCGAATTTATTTCTTCTCGTCCATTTTTCGGTCATGCTATCGGCGGTTCCTTAGGAGCTGATAAACAACAAATGTATGAGGTAGTAGATTTCGCAATGGCAGGATTAAGTAAAGACAGACCGATTCACTTATTAGGTATTGGCGGAATAGACGATATTTGGGAAAACGTAGCAAAAGGAATTGATACCTTCGATTGTGTTTCCCCCACCCGTTTAGCTCGACACGGTTGGGCATTACATCGCACAGGCAAAAAATTCAAATTAAATATTCACAACGCCAGCAACAGAGAAGACGAAAGACCGCTAGAAGAGGAATGCGATTGTTCCACCTGTCAAAACTATACAAGAGCTTACATTCATTATTTAATCAAAGCAAAAGAAATTCAAGGCATGCGCCTAATCGTCATCCACAATATGCGATTCATGATGCGCCTACTAAGTACCATAAGAACAGCCATCAAAGAAGACCGTTTCCTAGAAACCAAAAAAGCATGGTTACAAGAATAACAAATCCCAAATAACAAATAACAAATAACAAATAACAAAATCCCGCAAAACTACCTAAAAGAACAGTCTCAACGGTTGAGAGCACTTGTGCTTAGAAGTAGCCCATGACGCAATCATGGAAGAACCAAGCAAGAACAGTCCCAACGGGACGACATCTTGTAACCCACGACGCAGTCGTGGGAGACGACGTCCAGTAACCCATGACGCAGCCATGGGAGACGACGTCCAGTAACCCATGACGCAGCCATGGGAGACGATACCCAGTAACCCATAACGCAGTCATGGGAGACCACACCCAGTAACGCACAACACAGTCATGGAGGAAGCAGTCCCAACGGGACGACACCCTGTAACCCATGACGCAGTCATGGAACCACATGCCAACCATCTTCCAAAAAATAAGAACCACCACCCAATCCATAGCCCAACAAGCCCAACAAGTAAAGATCAACCACCACCAACTAGATGCCTATATAAAAACCTTACCCTTAGAAAAAATAGACAACCCACCCTTAGACCCCACCACCCATTATCTAGGAAAAGGAACAGACACACTAGCCTTCTTTCTAACCCTAGAAACAATCAATTTCGGTTCAGGCTATTTCCCACATTTGAATAACCACATAGAAGGCTCAGGCTACTTCACCGTAGCAGGAGCATTAAAAAAATACTACGACAAAAATGGTCCAATTCCCGCAGGTCGATTAGTTCAATTAACAGGAAAAGATTGTGCAACTATTTTTAACCAACCATGGGAAATGCCCATCCAAGAATTAATGGAATTATTTGCCCAAGCACTAAATCAGTTAGGCCATTTCTTGCAAACTAATTTCGATGGCAAGTATGAAGCAGTCTTTGAAGAAGCCGATCACTCCGCTGAAAAACTAGTAACATTATTGATGCAAATTCCTTGCTTTTACGATGTGGCTCAATATGAAAACATAGAAGTACCTATTTTAAAGAGAGCACAAATTACCGCAGCAGATATTTCATTAGCCTTCAAGAATAAAGGATTAGGGTATTTTAAAGACTTAGACCAATTGACCATTTTTGCAGATAATATGGTGCCTCATGTGTTGCGTTGTGATGGCATCTTAGAGTATCGAGCAGATTTAGCAGCTATAATTGATACCCAACAATTGTTGCCTGCAGGTTCTAAAGGAGAGATAGAACTTCGGGCTTGTGCAATTCACACAGTTGAATTAATAAAACAGAAATTTCAAGAAAAAGGTTATGACTTTACGTCTGTTGACTTAGATTATTTATTGTGGAATCGTGGGCAGGCGGTTTTTTATGAAACTACTTATCCTATACATTTAACTCGGACTACTTTCTATTGAACGACTCAGATTTTTTGATTTTTCTGATTTCCTTGATTTTTGATGGTGGGGGATTCTTTGATTT
>CAKZUM010000282.1 GCA_937921525.1 uncultured Saprospiraceae bacterium | reverse complement strand
TTGAATAATATTTTGTGCACCAACAGCTAAATTGAACGGCTGATTATAAGATGCAGAACCATCTCCGTTATCCGTCCATGCTGCATCTGCTAAGGTCAAACCTGCTGGAATGTAGTCTACTACTTCTACTCCTGTTGCAGCTATATTTCCTTGATTAACTACCGTAATATCGAAAGTTACGGTGCGACCTTGTAATATTGGACTTGCTGTTAAACTATTGTTTACGGTCTTGATTAAGGCTAAATCGAATCGCTTGATTTCTATATTCTCTACATCGTGATCATCTTCGTCTCCATTCTCTCCATCAATCGCATCATTTTCTGTTGTATCATTATTTAGGTTGGAATCTGGTGTAGAATCTATATCCTGTGCAGGTACACCTAGCTCATCTAAAGCATTAGTAATCTCTGCTGTATTTTCTACAAAACCTTCTGTCCCTATATCTACTAAGAAGCTAATTTGCACAACCTCACTTTGACCAACACCAACTGATAATTCTCGATTAAGAGAAGCTACTCCACCGTTATCTGTCCAGTCTGTATCCGCTAAAGTTAAGCCTGCTGGAATATAATCCACTAACTCTATACCTGTTGCGCCTACTGTACCTTGGTTGAATACTTCAATATCATAAGTGATGATTCGACCATTTACAATTGGTTGTTGCGTCTGTGCATTTAAGGTCTTTCTTAATGCTAAATCAAAAATTTCTACTCTAATATCTTCTGGATCGGCGTCATCTTCATCTTCGCCATTTCTGCCGTTACCACTTGCATTATCATCATCCGCTGTATTCACTTCGCCCCCTGTGTCATTACCTGCCGCTGTATCTGGTGTGGAATCTATGTCTTCTATAGCTGCCCCACTTTGATCTTTAGCGTCAGCAATTTCTGCTCTATTAATTAGAGTCGCATCTCCTATGCCCTGATCTACTGTAAAGGCTACTTGAATAATTTTTTGCGCCCCTACTGCTAGACTAAATGGTTGGTTATAAGAAGCAGAACCATCTCCATTATCCGTCCACGTCGCATCTGCTAAGGTCAAGCCTGCTGGTATATAATCGACTACCTCTACTGCGGAAGCAGCAATATTTCCTTGATTCACTACTGTAATATCAAATACTACCGTTCGACCTTGCAAGATTGGTGATGGTGTCAATACTTGGTTAAATGTTTTGATTAAGGCTAAATCAAAACGTTTGATTTCTATCTGTTCTGGATCGGCATCATCCTCATCGCCATTCTCTCCATCTATTGCATTATCCGTTGTCGTATCATTACTGATATTGCTATCTGGTGTAGAATCTATATCTGATGCAGCCGCTCCACTTTCGTCTGCTGCTGCGCTGATCTCTGCCGTATTTTCTACAAATCCTTCTACTCCAATATCTACTATGAATGCTATTTGTATTGTCTCACTTTGACCTACGCCTAGACTTAAAGTTCTATTAAAAGTAGCGATACCACCCGCTTCTGTCCAATCACTATCTGCCAAGGTCAAGCCATCTGGAATATAATCCACTACCTCAATGCCTGTCGCATTGACGGTTCCTTGATTGAATACTTCGATGTCAAAGTAGACCGTTCGACCATTTGCGATTGGTCGCTGCGTACGTGTTTCATTGACGGTCTTTCTTAAAGCTAAATCAAAGATGTCTACCTTAATATCTTCTGGATCGGCATCATCTTCGTCTTCGCCTGTCTTACCATTGCCAGATGTATTATCATCATCATCTGTATTTACTTGACCACCAGCATCGTTTCCTACTGTGCTGTCTGGTGTAGAATCTATATCTTCAATAGCTGCCCCAGAAGCATCTTTCGCATCTGATATTTCAGCTCTATTGATAATCGTTTCATCTCCTACTCCTTGATCTACTGTGAAGCTAATTTGAATGACTTCATTCGCTCCAGCAGCAATATTTAATTTTTGATTATAAACAGCGATACCAGCAACTCCAACAGACCAATCATTGTCTGTCAATGTTAAACCAGTTGGTAAATAATCAGAAATTTCCACGCCAGTAGCATCAACATTTCCTTGATTCACAACGGTGATATCAAAGGTGACGGTTCTACCTTGTAGGATTGGTCTGTCTGTTTGTGTATTATTAATTGTTTTGATTAAGGCTAAATCAAAACGCATGATTTCAAGGTCTGCAATATCGTGATCATCCTCGTCTCCATTTTCATTATTAATGGCATCGTCCTGAGTCGTATCATTGCTAATATTACTATCAGATGTAGAATCAATATCTTGTGGGCTGTTTCCTAATTCATCTTTAGCTGCACTAATCTCTGCAGTATTTTGAATAAGTCCAGCAAAGCCAGCATTGACTGTAAAAGAAATTTGAATCGTTTGATCTGCACCTGGTGCGAGAGACAATAAAGAATTGTATACTGCTGTACTGCCGTTAGCAGTCCAGTTAGGATCATTCAAGGTCAGACCTATGGCTGGCAAGTAATCGGTTATCTCAATATCTTGAGCAGGAACCGTTCCTTGATTAAAAACAGTTATATCGAATGTTACTGTTCTGCCAGCAACAATTGGTTGTTGGGTAGAATTGCTTATTGTTTTACGCAAAGCCAAATCGAATATTTCGACTGTTACATCTTCTGGATCGGCATCATCTTCATCTGTTGGTGGTGTCTGATTGATTTCATCATCTGTACCACTGTTCACCACGCCACCAGCATCATTACCAACTACTTGGTCTGGCGAGGAATCTACATCTGTATTATCAAAACCAGCAGGTGCTGTAGCATCGGAAATTTCTGCACGATTAATTAAATCTCCTTCTGTACTCTTTGTGACTAATAAGGTAATATTTACTGACTTACTAGCACCGGGAGCGATGCTTCCTGCTATGATTGTTGATGCTGTATTATTTCCGTTATTACTCCAGTTGGAATCCGATAATTGGAAACCGTTTGGAATATAATCTGTTACTTCTACATTGGATGCTGTTAAAGTACCTTGGTTGAAAACAGTAATGGTAAACGTTACTTCCTCTCCAGTATATACACGAGTATCTTCGCCAGCAGCCATTTCTTTTCTAAGAGCAAGGTCAAAAGATTCTACTGTTACCGTAGCGGTACATTGATCTTTATTGCCACAAGCATCTTCTACGGTTAATGTAATCGTATTTTGTCCTACATCATTTAAATTAAAAGTAGTCTTGCTTGCAGAAAAAGTAATAGCACTACAGTTGTCTGAAGCCCCACAATCCAAATCTTCTGGATTAAAACTAACCTGTCCGTTTTCATCTAATTGTAAAGTTAATTCCTTACAGCAAATTTCGGGAGCTTTAGTATCTCTTACTACAATAACCTGCGTTTTGGCAAGCTCATTATTACAGGCATCTACAGCCGACCACACTCTGGTCAATGTATAGTTGTAATATTCACAACTTGTTGGGTCTGTACTTTGTGTACTATTTTCCCTAAAATCGAAAGTTATATTATCATCACAGTTATCAGATACTGTTACGTTTGGTACAACTGGAACCGCATCACACTCGACCGTAATATCATTTGGTATTCCAACAAAAGTAGGTGTCTGCGTATCTACAATTGTGTACTTACTAGTTAGGTAGCTTTCGTTCCCACAATTATCTGCTATGATATATTGAACTTCAATCGTACCAGTTGAACCACAAGTATTGCGGAGTCGATTAAAATCATAATTACTTGTTACTGTTACGTTGCTACAATCATCTGTATAACATAATTCTAAAGTTCTGATATTTTCGGTGTTCCATGTGTTAATAGCATTTTCATTGGCAATAGCTCCTTGACATTCTCTTTCCTCACTATTTAAAAAACAATTTCCAGTAGGAGGCGTTATGTCTTGGACTTTGATTGCTTGGGTATTCACAGTCTTATTACCGCAAGCATCTTCTGCTGTCCAAGTTCTTGTAATTAAATAATTGTAGTAATTACAATTATTAGGATCTATTCCTTGCGTACTCTCCTCATTAAAATTATAAGCAATATTTACGTCGCAATTATCTGTGGCATTTATAAGCGTACTACTTGGTCTTGCAGGTATATTACCACAAGAAACAGTAACATTCAAATTAGTGGGAATACCATTAATTATAGGCTTTTCATTATCTTGAACAGTAATCCTTTGAGTTACACTATTAGTTCTTCCTGCACAGTCTTTAGCAGTCCAAGTTCTAATTAATTGATAGTTACAACTGCTAGTACTTACCCGTTCTTCATTTAATTCTACAGTAATATTCTGATTACAATCATTAGACGCAGATGGTGCTATAGTGTTAGGCACATCTTCTTCGCATTCTACCGTAACATCTGAAGGTACATTTGTAAAAGCAGGTCCCTGGGTTGCTTTCAAAGTAATAGAAACTGTTGCGTCTGAGCAACAACTCGAATTTTTATTTGCGCAAATACTATATGTGAATTGATCTGTTCCGCACGCATTAGGACTCGATTGATATACTATTTGATTACTACTATTTACAGAAGCTGTAGCATTCTGTGGATTTGTTTTTATAATAATAAGTGGATCAGTAATTAATCCATCATTAGCGATAACATTAAGTGTTTTACGCTCTCCGGGACATACTTGATAGCTGTCATTCTGTGGATTTGGCGCACTTGACTGAATAAATACTGCAACCTGATCTGTAGCAGTACAACCATTTGCATCCGTTACTGTCACATTATAGGTATTGCTACCAGTAACATTCACGTTTACTGTCTGACCTGATTGTGAAGTAGTACCAGTACCAAAAAGGGATATTTCATCTATATCTACTCCAGTAAAATTAATGGATTCTATTCGTATGGTATTGCTCCCTTGATTAAAAACATAAGGACCTAATTCTAGATATTCCCAATTAGAATCATTTCCTGTTCCTATAAAAGAAGCTCCACCCGGAATGACATTATTATTGATAGCTAGTTTCATACCTATAATACCGACTGCATTGTAGGTATATCTTACCCGTATGGAGTACTCTCCTCTTGTGGGTGCATTTACTTGAAATTGAACATACTCTCCATTGGCTGCATAAAATTCTACATATCCTGAACCTCTATAATTTGATTGAACACTTTCTATAACTGCACCACCACCTACTTGCGCATTTTCTGCTGGGTAAATTTGTTCCATTTGCTGGCCTTGATTCGACCATTGGTAAGTGTACGGGCTTTTACCACTAGAAGCATTAGCAGTAAGCGTAACTTGACCACTACCACATATACTTTGGTCATTTCCAGCATTTACACCTACAGAGCAACTTGAGCATTCCCATACCACCATGTTTTGGTATGTGGTAGTTTCACTTTTTACAAATCTCAAAGAAGCTTCCGTTCCATCTACTGTTGCATTATTTACAGCATCATTGTATATCAAATTGTTCAAACCACCAGTATTAGTAATATACCATACAGCATGGGCTACCCCTTCTTGATCTATATTGTATTTACACATTAAGTATTTTAATCTAGCTGCCTGCAAAGCCGTCAAACCAACACCTGTATAGTTTGCTGTGTTAAATGCATTGTATGCAACGGGAGTAGCTTTGTTTCCATCAATACAATGCCATCTTCCAATCTCCGTTACCTCACAGGTACTACCTACACCAAAACCGCAAGGTCGATAAGATGCAGAATTATTATAGAACGTATTCAGTCCAACATTAGTAGCGGTTTGAATACTACCATAGCAATCTACGTAAGAAACAGAAGGACAAACAGAGCTTCTTGAAGAACTCCTACTTAATACCTCTCTTCCATGTATTACTTCTAGATTTGAAGTATAAACAGGACTTTTTTCTTCCGATTGAACTCGCTTAATATAGAAATTACTATAATGCCCAGGTAAGACATTTGTAATTCGTAAAACTCCGTTCTCAGATTTTATATTTTTAAATACTTGACGATTACCCTCTAAGATAAAATCATAAAATACGTCATAATACTGACCTATCTCTGCACTTTTATCTTCAAAAGAAATCGATATCTGCCCATTTCCACTCCCTCTAGTTCGTTCGTCTACTTTAGTGATTTCCTTAATGGTTAATGAATCTGTAGTGGATTGTTCCAAAACAGGAATAGCCTCTTCAAGCAATTGCTCGATAGAAGCTTCTAGTTTTAAAGAATCTCTTTCGGTACCAGAAATAGTACCGCAATAACCAACAAATAGTAATAGAAATACTTTCCACCTCCCTGGTGAAAAACCATTAAGATTAGAAATGGCTCTCAAAAGACATGCATTAATAGTAGGCATAGATTTAAAATTGTAAAGGTGTAGTTCCGTAAACGTTTGTTTTATTCAACACCAGGATACAATCATCTGAACGAGGGAAACGAAATGATACTAAGCAGGGAGGAATCTATGATAATCAATCATAAATTACTAAGAATCAATCTAAATGACGATCCTAATAATTTCAAAAATTGAACTGGGGACTGAAAGGGAGTTTTAATATTTTAGGGGAAGGAACGGGGATGAGGGAGAATGATATAGTATATCAATAGCTTTAATTCAAAAATCAAGCCATTGCATTTTATTATTATTTATTTGAATTTTACTTATTACTATTTTGAATCACTTCATAATGTCCAGCAAAATATTCTTAGATAATAAATGTACGTTCTTGGGTAGCTTATTCTTTTCTTAGTTTTCTCTTGAAAGCGGGAGTATTGTTGTTACTATGACCGATTTCAAGAGGAAAATAAGCAGCCAAGAGTGTATAGTTATTATTTCGTCGTTAATTAGAACTTTAGACTTCTGAAATCTAAACAACTTCAATCTTATGACGAAGATATTCTGGGCTAGTTACTAATTCCTCGAATATACATTACCGCAGGAATGGTTCAATTAAAGGTAATAATTACTAATAGCAATACTTGCAATTAATTAAGATAGGATGAACTTTGGTGTGTACAAAATTAATTTGTATTAATACGAATAAAACAAAATTAAGGGTTTATTAGCAGCAAGTAAAGTAATGCAATGATCTTATCTGACAATTTATGATAACTTTAAACATTACATACAGATTCTATCTTTAGTGATATAACTGACAGATCAAAACACCTATAACTACATTTATATTTAAAAAATAAAAATCCTTCCTAACATTATACACCAAGGTAATTTTCTGGACGAATTGCTTTTAATTCTAATTTAATAGCGTCTGAAACAGCCAAGCCATCTATAAATTCTTTAATATCAGCCTCTGTTACTACTGGTTTGCCTCTTGTCAATTCTTTTAATGCTTCGTACGGCTTTGGAAAGCCTTCTCTTCTTAGTACATTTTGAATAGCTTCTGCGACTACCATCCAATTTTTTTCTAAATCTTCTGCTAATTTCGGCGCATTCAGCAACAGTTTTGACAAGCCTTTTTGGATAGATTTAAAGGCGATGATCGTATGCCCATAAGGTACGCCTACATTTCTTAATACCGTACTATCTGTCAGATCTCTTTGTAATCTAGAGACTGGGAGTTTATTCGCCAAATGAGCAAATATTGCATTTGCGATACCTAAGTTCCCTTCCGCATTTTCAAAATCTATCGGGTTGACTTTGTGTGGCATGGCAGAAGAACCTACTTCTCCTTTTATTACTTTTTGCTTAAAATAATCCATCGAAACATACGTCCATATATCTCTTGCTAAGTCTATTAAAATCGTATTGATCCGACTAATCCCCTGAAACAATGCCGCCTCACTATCATAATGCGCTATTTGAGTGGTGTATTGAGATCGGTATAATCCTAAGTTATTTTCTACGAATTGATCTCCAAAGCTTGGCCAATCAATCGTAGGATAGGCTACATGATGGGCATTATAATTTCCTGTGGCTCCACCAAATTTTGCTTCATAGGGTACTTGTTCTAATAAGGCTTTTTGGGTTTTCAATCGTTCTATAAATACCAGCATTTCTTTTCCTAAGCGAGTAGGTGATGCTGGCTGTCCGTGCGTTCTAGCCAGCATAGGAATATCCAACCATTCTTTTGCTAAACCATATAGTTGGTCAATCACATCTGCTAATAATGGATAATACACTTTATCCATTGCCATTTTTATCATCAATGGATTGGCCGTATTATTAATATCTTGCGAGGTCAGTCCAAAATGTATAAACTCCTTGACCTGTGATAAGCCGATGGTGTTAAATTGTTCTTTCAAAAAATATTCTACAGCCTTCACATCGTGATTCGTTACTCGTTCTATTGCCTTTATTTGCTCTGCTTCTTCTACGCCAAAGTTGGCTACTATTTTGTCTAGTTTATCAAAATAAGACTCGTCTACTGCTTTTAACTGTGGCAGCGGAATCTGACAAAGTGCCTTGAAGTATTCTACTTCTACCAGTACCCTATATTTGATTAAAGCAAATTCTGAGAAATATTCTTGTAGTTCTTTGGTCTTTCCTGCGTAGCGACCGTCAATTGGGGAAATAGCTGTTAACATGTATTATGATTATTTTTTAGTAACAATATTTGACTAGTTAGAACTTTAATTTTATTACAACTCGTCAGCTTATATTGATGGTGTTACTTTGAAAATCGCAGTCAAATTAAGATTAGCGGAAAATCGCTCCCCTTTAGGAGTTGGGGGTAATTGCAAGTATGTGTTTCCTACTCCTTTCCACGTAGCCCTAATTCAATGACTTCTAAATCTTTCAAAACTCCTGCATCAATCGTGAATCGAATGATGGTCCGCATTTGATGGATGCCGTGATGTCCACAAGCCCCTGGATTAATGTGAATGAAGTTATATTTCTTATCTGGCATTACTTTTAGAATATGGGAATGCCCACAGATAAATAGTTTCGGGGGATTGGTTTCAAATTCTGCTCGAACTCTCTTGTTATACCTTCCAGGGTAGCCGCCAATATGTGTTATCCATACATCCATGCCTTCGCAATCAAAACGCCAATTGAGTGGATATTCTGCTTTCACATCTTTATCATCAATATTGCCGTAGACGGCTTTGACAGGCTTGACCGCCTCCAACTCCTTCACTACCTCTATTTTACCTATATCTCCTGCATGCCATATTTCGTCACATTCTTCAAAGTATTTAAAAATACTTTTATCTAAATAACTATGGGTATCAGAGAGTAAGCCAATTCTTTTCATATACTTTTTTTAGAACAGAGAACAGAGAAGCGAGAGTAGAGACGTATTGCGTTTAAATATGGAATTTTGACAAGTTTATTCAACCCTCAAAAGTAGCTGATATTTTTCTACCACGGATTCACAGATTATAAGCGTCCTACTTAGCCTAATCCGTGAATCCGTGGTAGAAAAGCAACATTAGTATAAACAGTATTGATAAACTTGTCAGGTTTTTTGTCAATTTTTAAACGTAATACGTCTCTGTTCTCTGCTCTCTATTCTCTACTCTATTTAATAAATGCACTGCACAAAATGCCTGTTGCTACTGCTGCATTTAAGGATTCTGCACCACCTGTTTTTGCTTTGGGAATGGTCACTTGATGATCTGACAAAGCTAGAACAGCATCAGAAATACCATTTCCCTCATTGCCAATCACTAATATCCCATTCTTTTGAGGAGGGAGTTTAAAAATGTTAGTCCCACCTAGAACGGCAGCAAATATAGGTAAATTGGGAGATTCCCGTTTTAATTCTTCTAAATCTTTTACGAAGGACTTAACTCTCAAAAATGCGCCCATAGAAGATTGTATGACCTTTGGATTATATAGCTCCACACAAGATGCAGAACAAAAGACATAGGGAATGCCAAACCAATCCGCTATTCTTAGAATACTACCCATATTTCCGGGATCTTGAATTCCATCCAGATAGACTGTTAAATTGTTGTTAACCAATGAGCTATCTATCTTATAAGTTGGTATCTTACAAATGCAAAGTACTTTATTGGGTGTTTTTAGCTTGGATATTCTTTCCAACTCCTTTGAAGTAATAGCCTGTATAATAGTGCTAAATGGTTGCAACACAGTCTGGTTATCCGCAATCCATTCTGGCAGTGCATATATTCCTTCTATGGCTACTGAGGAGCTTTGGATAATTTCCGATGCCATTTTTTCCCCCTCCACAATAAAATTTCTATACTTTTGCCGAAATTTCTTTTGCTGTAAGGATTGAATGTATTTGATTGTATTTCTTGAAAGCACGTTTTTTCTTTTGAGAACAGAGAAGCGAGAAGCGAGAACAGAGACGTGTTCGTTTACCAATCAACGAATTTTCATTGGTCGTAGACAAAATCCATCTCTACTCTCGCTTCTCTACTCTCTGTTCTAATATAAGCCATAAATGAATCACGAAAGTAACATAAAAAATACTTTTTTAGGCAACTGTTGTCTATTGCTATGTATGCTATGGCTTTCGTCCTGTGGTACTACCAAGTATTTACAAGAAGATCAAACTTTTCTAAAAGAGAATAATGTCAAAATAATTAGTAAAGAAAAAAACAGTAGAACTAAGGCTTTAGAAAATGAATTATTAGGTAGGGTTCGACAAAAACCTAATACTAATTTTTTTGGTATCAATAGAAGGTGGTTTTATTATAGAAAACAGAAAAAAGGAAAGTTAGAAAAACCAATAAAACCTGGTAAAAGAACCATCTTTGAGAAGCCTAGTATTTTCCAACCCAATATAGCAGAGGAGACGACCATTGGTATAAAAAACTACCTCAAAGAAAGTGGGTATTTTGATCCTACAGTCACTTATGAAAATAAGGTTATTAAGCAGCAATCCTATGTCACTTATTTAGTAGATCCTGGTCGACTTTTTACCGTCCGTTCTATTCAATTTATTAGTCCTGATACGAGCGTACAAAAACTTTTGAATGATATTAGTTCAGAGACTTTTTTGAAAAAAGGTGTAGCAGTTTCTAACAAGATTTTTGAAGCAGAAAAAAGTCGAATTACGAACGTTCTTAGAAATGTGGGGTATCGAGAATTTCATGTGGGGTATATTGATCAAATGAATACAGAAACGGATAGTACCCTTACTAGTGAATTAGATATCTCAGTCACTGTATTCAACCCGCAAGATGGAAGTAAGCATCAAGTTTATACGATCAACAAGTTATCTGTCTATCCTTATTATGTCCCTGATATGGAGACAGAATTTTTAAAAGACACTCTTATTGATGGCATTCACTTCTATACGGCAGATGGAACTTTCCCGATCAAACCAGAAGTATTGCTAAAGCGAATTCATCTCAAAAAAGGAGCAATTTATAGTCAAGATAATTTTAGTAGGACCGTCCGAAATTTAGGTTCTTTGGGTGTTTTTAAATTTGCCAATGTTACAGATAAAATAAGTCGAGACTCTAATAATCTAATTGATTTTAATATATATCTACCTGCTAATAAGAAGATTGTACTTGGAGCAGATATAGAAATCAACTATGGTGATGCCCCTGCCACAAGTGGAACTTTTCTGGGAGGAGGCTTGAGTTTCTCTTACAGAAACAGAAATCTGTTAAGAGGTTCGGAGGATTTATTGTTTAATCTAGGAATCGGCGGCGAGTTTGGAATCGGTAATTCTAGTTCTCAAGGAGGGCAATTATTTAGAACCTTTGACGTCAATCCACAACTAGAATTAAACATTCCGAAATTTACGGATCCGCTAAAATTTGTAAAGCTACTCAATGGCCTCAGTATCTTTAGCAACCCTTTTTATGAATCCTTATTAGAAAATGCAACGACCCAGATTATTTTTGGGGTTAACTGGAGTCAGCGCCGAGATTTTTGGGGCTTTTTTAGTGGTGATTTATCTCTTGGTTACAATATTCAAAACACTCCAAATAGACGATATTCTGTTAGTCAATTCGGAATCAATTTCTTTAATCCTAATGTAGGAAAAGATGGGCAAATCATCTTTGATAACAATCCATTTTTAGAGCGAAGTTTTAATAACAAACAGTTATTTACGGGTTTGTTATTTAGAGACTTTGGGATGATATTTAACGGCCGAAACAAGTTAAAAAAACGGTCTTGGAAATTTGAATTAACTTTTGAATTATCGGGAGCAGAAATCTATTTATTCAATGGCTTGTATAACCAGATACAGTCTGGAGACGATACGACTTTTAGCTTGTTCAATTTAGACTTTTCTAAGTTTGCTAAACTAGATATGGACGCCAGTCTTTACAAACTTTTTAGTAAAAAACATACCCTCGCTTTTCGGATAAATATTGGTGGGGCTTCTTCGTTTGGCTCTACGCAAGATGTACCTTATGTAAAGCAGTTTTACGCTGGTGGACCGAATAGTTTGCGAGGTTGGAGAATCCGAGAATTAGGGCCTGGCAGCTACCAAGATCCTATTACTTTTCCTGTTTATAGTGAGAATAGTACGCCGTTCTATCAAACTGGAGATCTAAGGCTCTTATTTAGCACAGAATATCGATTCAATATGTTTAAAGTTTACTCCCTAGACTTAGAAGGTGCTTTATTTGTAGATGGTGGAAATGTCTGGACAATCAAAGAAGATATAAATCGACCCGGTGCCCATATTAGTAAAGATTTTCTAAAGCAAATGGCTTTGAGTGCTGGATTTGGCTTTAGAATGGATTTCGACTACTTCAAATTAGTATTAGATCTTGGCTATAAAATAAGAAACCCTTATACCAACCCCGAAGGCAGTTACTGGGCCTACCAACGATGGAAAGAACAAAAATTGAAAGGTTTTAATTATAATCTTTCTGTTGGCTATCCTTTTTAATAATAAACTTCAACTTCAATCTCAACTTCAAACTAGACGTTGCCCCCATATGGTTGAAAACGTCTCATTTTGAGGTTGAAATTGAAGTTTATATTGAAGTTGAAGGATTTTTTAAGAAAAACTGAGAACAAAATCTTCTCGTCCAGATGACCAAACTATTATTTCGTCGTTACTTTAAAAAGGAATTTATCTATATTTGCACACTACTTAGTGTAAATTATACACTACCATAAGTTTTATGATTTTAATAGCAGATTCAGGTTCTACTAAAACTGATTGGTTATTCCTCAAAAAGGATACCGAAATCCTTAAATTAAAGTCTGCTGGCTTAAATCCTGTAGTTACCACTGCATTGGAAATAGATCAAAGACTTTCCAAGGCATTTGAAGAACTGCCCATAACAATAGAAGTAGAAAAAGTTCACTTTTTTGGGTCAGGTTGCTGGAATGAGGCTAACTGCGCAATCATAAGCAATGCATTAAAAAAGTGTTTTCCTAAGGCAGTTATAGAGGTGGCGTCTGATATTGTAGGGGCTGTCCGAGCTAGTTGTGGCGATCAAGCAGGTATTGTCTGTATATTAGGTACAGGTAGTAATACTTGTCTTTTCGATGGGAAACGAGTGCGAAATGGGGTTCCTAGTTTGGGCTATATTTTAGGAGATGAAGGTAGTGGGATGTATCTTGGTAAGCAATTGATCAAACATTATTTTTATCAAGAATTACCAAAGAATCTATATCAAGATTTTCGTGATACCTATCAGCTCGACAAAGCAACCTTAATACAAAGTGTCTATAAAGAGGCAGGAGCCAATCAGTATCTTGCTTCCTTTGTACCATTTTTAGCAAAACATAAACAACATGCTTTTATACAACAGTTATTAAAACAAGTTTTTAATGAATTTATAGAACGGCATATTTTAAAATACCCAGAACATAAGATTTTACCTATTCACTTTATAGGTTCTGTTGCCTTTCACTTTGAATCTGTATTGTCTGCCTGTTTATTAGAAAAAGAACTTCAACTAGGTCAGCTAATAAAGCGCCCAATAGAAGCATTACATAAATACTATAAAGAAGCTAATTAATAAAAATGAAGAAAGAAGCTGCTATAAAACGGATCGGAGTTTTTACATCAGGAGGAGATGCGCCGGGGATGAATGCAGCCATTAGAGCTGTTGTTAGAACTGCCTCCTACCATGACTTACATATTTACGGAATAGAGTGTGGTTATGAGGGGATGATTAATGGACAAATCAGAAGACTAGAAACAAAAGATGTAAGTAATATTATACATCGAGGAGGTACCATGCTCAGAACTGCGAGAAGTAAAGAATTTATGACCAAAGAAGGTAGAGCAATTGCCTATGAAAATATCAGTGCGAATGATATTGATGGACTAGTAGCTATTGGTGGTAATGGGACGTTTACAGGTGCAAAAATTTTCGGAAAAGAGTATGGTATTCCCATTATTGGCATTCCCGGAACTATTGACAACGATTTGTATGGTACGGATTATACCATTGGTTTTGATACGGCTGTCAATACAGCTATAGAAGCGGTGGATCGAATTCGAGATACCGCTGATTCTCATAGCCGATTATTCTTTGTAGAGGTAATGGGCAGAGATGCTGGATTTATTGCATTGAATGCAGGAATAGGTAGTGGTTCTGGTAAAATATTTTTACCTGAAATTCATACCAATGTAGAGGACTTATTTAAAACCTTACATAAGGCAATTAAACGGAAAAAATTATTCAGCTTAATGATCGTTGCCGAAGGTAACAAGTCTGGAGGTGCTCAATCCCTTGCCGAGCAAGTATCAGCAGAATTTGCTAATTACGAACCTAGGGTCACTATTATTGGTCACTTACAAAGGGGTGGCTCTCCTACGGCTATGGATCGGGTATTGGCTAGTCGATTGGGTTTTCATGCGGTGGAAGGCTTAATGCGTGGAAAACGAGATGTGATGGCAGGCGTGGTGAATAACAAAATTAAATATACTTCTTTGAAAAAGGCTATTTCTAAGCACAAGCCAATGAATAATGACTTGTTGAAAATGGCAGAAATTCTGGCGCTGTAAGAGCTTGTCTAAAATTTGTGCGAACTGATTATCAATAGCTTAGGTTTTGAGGAAGCATTAAAATTGTTGCCTAGCGAGCTAGGTGACTATTTTAATGCAAACTCAAGTTCCTAAGATATTGGTTATCAGGAAGTAGAAATTTTAGACAAGCTCTAATTCCAAATCCTTAAAAAAAGCGCAAATTTAGCAATTTTACCACATAGGTACATAGGTCACATAGTAGGGCGTAAAACTATGTGGCTTATGTACCTATGTGGTAAAATACAAATCTAGCTTTGTTAATTTCGTTTTAAACGAAATACGTCTCTACTCTCTACTCTCTACTCTAAAAATTAAAACCCATTTCCACTCTCTCCAGATTTCAGATCCGTATTTTTAATCTTACTATTTCGTTTACTTTTTGCTTTGAAATCTAATTTACCAAAACGGTAACTAAAACTTAGTCCAAAAGATCGGAAGGGTAGGCGATATACACTATCTAAAGAAAAATTATCGCCACTTAGTTCTGTAGTAAAACTCTTATATTTAGTAAAAGGCTCCACCATTCTAATACCAATAGACCCTCGCTTGTCCCACACCTCTTTTTTGAAACCAATGCTATACATGGAAAAACTTGGGATATTCCCCTGAATGGTTTGGCGGTTAGATCGGAAAAAAGTAAAACCTTCCATTTTAAAACCTTTGCCAAAATCATAAGTGCCACTGAAATTACCATTAAATTCAGATGCTTGTCGACTCACGCTTTCCCCATTCGCTATACCCGTGACATCATAGGTGTTATAGTTAAAACTACCCCTTATCGTTAATTTTTTCTTGATCGTAGCAGAGGAAAAAATATTGAAACCAATGGCATTATTCTCTCCAATATTCTGATAACTAGTAATGGAAATACCAGTAGGGTCAACCGTTAAAAAACTCTCAATAATATTGCTCGTTTGCTTGTAATAAATAGAAGCACTAACAACTGTACCCTTGATAAATGTATTGTAGGATAAATCAAATTGATCTACTGTTTCAGGGTCTAGCAATGGATTTCCAACTTGTGTATTTCGGCGATCACTAGCATTGGTATAGGGATTAATATAGAATAAACTTGGTCGTTGGATACGGGCAGTATAACTTAATTTGACGGTTTGGAAATTTTTGAATTTTCTAGAGATGATGATACTAGGTAAGAGATTATTATAACTATTTTCAAAAGGATTGCCATCTACTTCAAAGTCTCCGTTAATATCTGTTTGTTCAAATCTAGCACCCGTAACTAAACCCCAATTTTCACCAAAGTTAAAATTAAAAGAAGCATAGCCAGCGAGTACATCTTGGTTGTAGTTAAAAACATCTGAACGGAAAGGTGTTTCCGATAAACCGCTAATTACCGTATAGTCATAATCGCTATTGATTCTTCTGATCACAGATTTTCCACCCGCTTCTAATTTTACAGCTTTACTAAAAGGATGGGTATAATCAATTTGATAGGTATATTCTCTATTCGTACCATCGTTCGTTCCTTTTTCTTCAAAGTTTTCTGCATTTTGAATATTTACCTGATCGTAGGTTAAATTATTATCTTGATTATTACCATTTAACTGAAATGCTAAAGATAATTCTCTATCCTTCTGAGGGAAAGTTCTTTTGTAGTCAGTCGTCCAATCAAAAGAATTATAGCCATTAAGGCCTTCATTAGCACGGGTATACTCTTGGAAGAAATTATTAGCAGGATCATCAAATATCACAGTCGTCAAACCGTCGCTATTAAAATTTCTGCCCCCCATTGTAAAGTTAGAATTGATACTGTTATAAGCATTAATATCATAAAATGCACCCGCTGAACCTCTAAACCCAAGCCGAGAAGAACGATTCGTACCATCCTGATTTAATACTCTTGTAAAGCCATCGGATATATCTGTTCGAGTAAAAGTACTAGTAGCATCATTGGGTACGGAATAATAAACAGAGGTATTGGCATTGATTCCAAAGCGACCTTTAGCTGCGCTTAAACTGACCACGCCGTTATTCTGTCGGTTTCCAGCAGAGGCACTCACATTGCCACTGATGCCTTGAATACTTTTCTTTTTAGTAATGATATTAATAATGCCACCAGAACCTTCCCCATCATATTTAGCGGAAGGGGTCGTAATGACTTCCACACTTTTGATCTGATCAGCAGGTAGCATTTTTAGTGCATCTGCTACATTGTCGGAAAACATACCAGAGGGTTTTCCATTGATTAAAATTCTTAAATTGGAACTACCTCTTAATGAAACGTTTCCATCAAAATCAACTGATAAAAGCGGTACTTTACGCAAGACATCTGCGGCGTCTCCACCAGTTGAAGTGACATCCTTATCTGCATTGTAAACTATTTTGTCAATTCTATTTTCAACGACCGATGCTTCTTCAACTACTTCTACTGCATCTAGTAAAATATTGTCAGATAGTAATTGTATCGTCCCAAAATCATAATCAGGATTTTTGGGCGTCAACTTAATATTCCGATACATCCTCGTTTTATAACCTATGAAAGAAACCTGTACATCATAGGTCCCTAACTTAACATCACTTAGTTTAAATTTTCCATCATCCTCTGATATATTACCATTTACTTCTGCTGTTTCTCCGGGCTTTAAAAGAACGATAGTAGCAAAAGCAATTGCTTCCCTATTTAAGGTGTCAATGATTTGTCCTGTAACTTTGCCTGTTATAGAGGGAGCTTTCCCTTTACCACCACCATAAGTGCCTGGTGGGCGTTGAGCGTAAGTAATACATGTTAGAAATATAAAAAAGGAAAGGAGTAGTAGTCGGGTCATTTTGTTTTGTTGAAGATTATTAAACAACGGTTTAACATGCGAAAATAGCACAATATTATCAAACAAGAATGCCCCTACTTAGTTGTTAACAAAATGAAGTTTCTGAAAATGGAATTTTTTAAAAGAGTTGGACAAGTTTATCCAAAGACTAAAAATAAATTACAACCCTTTTTCTTCAATCTCTAAAATAGCCGCAACATGCGCGTCCGCAATTTTTTGGCGAACCTCAGGCTTCATCAATTCATATACCTGTGTCTCATTATTAAAGAAACCATTCTCTGTAAGAATAGCAGGCATACTGGTGTTTTTCAGTACATAAAACTGTTCTCTCGGTCTCGACTTAATACCTCTATTAATCCATTTCGTTTTTTCTACAATATGTTTTTGAAAGACTGCGGCAATCTTAGCACCTGTTTTACTACGATAAAAAAACCAAGTTTCCACACCGCTTGCGGGCGTCCAACGACCAGGCCCTGCATTAGAATGAATAGATACAAATATTTTTTTCATCTGTGAAGGATGATTATTTGCTCGTAACACTCGGCCTTGTAAGAAATTATCTACATGAACATCTGGAACGACATTATAGTAGGCAATGCCGAGCGAATCTAAAGATTTGATGATTCTTTTGACAATGTCTCGATTAAATTCATACTCAAAGAACTGAGTTCCATTTTTCAGCTTAGGAGAGCGTTTGCCTGGGGTTAATTTTCCATGTCCATTATCCAAACACCACAAATACTTAGATTGATTAGTGGAGGGGCTAGGTGTTTCAGGTGCAGTAGGTTCGGGTGTAGGCGGTGGAAGGGTAGGGGCTGGCTCTGGAAATGGTTCTTCTCTTGTCTCGGGAATAGGAGCCACTTCAGGAAGGGTATCCTTTAGTACTTCTTCCAGATCCGTAATAACTTCTACAGAAGTAGAATCAGCAGTTGGATCACTGCCATCTTGGGGTTTAGCGTCTTCAGGATCAGGATCTCTTATTACGACAGGCTCTTCTTCGATTTCTTTTTTAGACACTAACCATCTAAAATATCCGAGAATGGCATCTAATATTTTTCTTAACATGAATGTTTAGTGGAAGCTAGATGAATTTAAATGGTATCAAAACTTTTAAATTCAGTACAGCTTTTAAGGGTTTTCTCAAGTAGTCCTATGGACTCTACAAGTCTCAAATATAGGGAATATTGTTTGAAATTAAGACTCCTATATTGAAAATTACCACTCGTTACTAAGGTGAAAGCTGGGAAGTTTACCTACGAAAACAATTAATGGAAAATAAAATGTTTTAGATGTTTTATTTTTTAAAACAAATAGTGGTAGCTTGAGCGATCAAATAAGAACTTTACAATTCAAACAACCAAAAAAAATTAATTATGCCTACTAATTTTTACATGTGGTTTATAGCAGCACTCATTCCGATATTTGTAGGAGCGGTGTACTATCACGAAAAAGTATTTGGAAGTGCTTGGATGCGCACGAATGGTTTCAAAGCAAGCGATTTAGAAGGAGGGAATATGGCAGTCATCTTAGGTCTATCTTATTTCTTAGGCGTATTGATGGCAGCGGTATTAACGGGAATGGTGATACATCAAACCAATGTTTTTCAAATGATGCTACCTGATGTGGGAGAAGCTGGCAATGCGGCTCAACAACAATTTACAGATCTGATGGCTCAATATGGAGACCGATATAGAACGCCTGGACATGGCTTTCTGCACGGTGGTGTATTGGCATTATTTTTTGTGATGCCAGTAATTGCTATCAATTCTTTATTCGAGAGAAGAGGATGGAAGTATGTGGCGATTCATACGGGGTATTGGTTTATTACTTTAGGTGCGATGGGTGC
>CAKZUM010000281.1 GCA_937921525.1 uncultured Saprospiraceae bacterium | reverse complement strand
GCTAAACCTCGTTCCGTTTGTAATAAGTAATTAGGCGTAATGGCAAATGATGCCCGATGAGCGGCTGCATCTTTTATCAATGTGCAGCCTACTTCATATGGAATGAATAGCCACTTATGTAGATCAAATGCCACACTATCTGCTTTTTCGATATACTTCAAAGCATCGGCATAATGGGTATCTAGTTTAGCTAATGCGCCATATGCACCGTCAATGTGCATCCATAAACCAAACTGCTGGCAAATATGATGTATCGCTTCTAATGGGTCTATCGCACCTGTGTTGACCGTCCCCGTAGTAGCAACTATAGCGAAGGGCGTTAAGCCATTTGCTTTATCTTTTTGGATCGTGGTTTTCAACTCATCAATTTTCATTTCAAAAGAATCGTTGACACCAATTTTTCGGATATGATTCGTTCCGACACCTAATATTTCAGCTGCCTTTAATATACAGCTATGCGTTTCTGTACTACAATAAATAACCAATTGTTTGTTTACCTTCACCAACCCCTCTTGTCGTAAAGTCGGTCCTAAAAAGCTATTTCTTGCTACTGTCAAAGCCGTAATATTTGCCATGGAGCCACCACTCACTAAAATACCTGAGCTATCGCTTGGAAAGTTCAATAACTGCTTACACCATTCCACTACCTGTTTGTCTACATACATGGGCGTATGCTCTCCTATGGTTACGTTAGGGTTCATGGTGGAGGCTAGCAAGTCTGCTAGTGCGCCCAAAGGAGTGCCCGTTCCTTGTACCCACGCAAAGAATCGAGGATGAATATTCCCCTTGTTATAGGGCAATATATTGTCTTTGAATTCTTGATACACCTCTTCTGGAGATTGAGGGGTTATTGGTATTTTTTGTTCTAGGTATTTCTTTACCTCTAAAGGAATTGGTTTCCAGCTAGGTTGATTTTCTAGGCCTTGTAAGTAGGCCATCATATCGCCTGCCATTTGCACGGCTAATTGCTCCATTGCAGGCCAATCTTCGGGATCTAATGTATATTCTGTTGGTTTGGCTTCTGATTGGTTTTGTGAGTTTTGGGTTTTATTTGACATAAGTATTCTAAATTATAGACAAGTTTATCCAGACAGTTGATATTTGAGAATGAAGTAGTTATTTTTAATAAAAAGCTATTTGTTACGCATACCAAGCTCTCGTAAAATTTCCCCATACCGAGTCGCCGAAAGCGAATAAGTCAACATAATAAAAAAGGTAATCAAAGCAGGTAAAAATAAGGCCAAAGTAGCTAAGGCATGTAATCCATTAAGCGTATCTACTCCTTGAATAGCATTAGGAATATACCCAAAATAATTCAGTAACAAGCCCAACACAAAAGAACCTATCCCTAATCCAATTTTTAAAAAGAACAAGCCAAAACCAAATATAATCGCCTCCGCTCGTACGCCTGTTTTCCACTCCCCAAATTCTACTGTATCAGGTAGCATGGCCCAAAAAGAAAAGCCCATGCAACCTATCCCACAGCCTAAGATAGCTAAATACCAATACGTCAATGTAATGGAGGTATTGGTGAGAGTATGAAAGTAAAAACCTAAGCTACCGATCATCAATACCACACAACCCATCATTAAGGTTTTCGGTTTTCCTAGGAGCGTAGTCAATTTTAGCCATAAAGGTAAGGCTAGCATGAGTACGATGAAAAGATACAACATACCTGTTCCTAGAACTGCTTCATTATTCAAATTATATTTAAAATAATAGGCGAGTGATTGATATAATAATACAACACCCGCCATACCGACCACCACAAAGAGATTCAATTTCCAAAAAGGAGGATTTTGGAGAATCATTGCTAAAGCGTCTTTCAATTTTAAGCTAGTCTGCTTACTCTTTTGAGGCAATTCGAAAGTGTTTTTAAAGCAAATAAAAAATAATATAGTGGCCACAATTGCTGCCACAATCGCCACTCGCCAATACCCATCTTCTTCGGCCAGCCAGCCCATTTTGGTTATTAACACACCTGTACCAACAGATACGATCAATGCGCCAGCATAGCCTAAAAACATTCGATACATCGCCAATTGACTACGTTCCGCAGGATCGAAAGTCATTTCTGATGACAAAGAGGAATAAGGAATATTGGCTAAGGTGAAATTGGTGCGGAATAGAATTTGTAAAAATCCTACCCAAGCGATTAAAGCCCATCCTTCTAAATTGGGTTGATAGAATAGCAGTACATAGCTAATCCCTAGAGGAATGGGCATCCATAGTAAATAGCCTCTATATCTACCCCATCGACTACGAGTATTGCTAGCAATCCAACCCACAATTGGGTCGGAGATTGCATCCCAAATAGTCGCTACTAGGAATATAGTGCCTGCTATAGTGGCATCGATACCCAATATATCGGTATAGAAGAAGAGCAAAAATAAGGTGACTCCTTGGAAAAATAGGTTGAAGGCTAAGTCTCCTACACCGAAACCTAGATAGTTTTTGAGTTGTAATTTCGTTGGTTGAATAGCTTTATTTCTTTAAAATTTTAAATCTTTACACTACTGGACATTTTAAAGAATAGAGAGTAGAGAGTAGAGACAGGTTTCGTTTAAAAATGGACGAAATTTCATAGTCTTTTAAATGAAATCTATCTCTGTTCTCACTTCTTTACTCTCTATTCTAAAAATGATAAATCTTCATGTAAACCACCCTAATTTGTCCAGCAAAGGGAAGTTGCTGGACAAAAAGTTATCTTCTCTGCACTTTAAAAAGCCCAATGTACAATAGATTTACAAATTAAGATAAAAGCAGCCCATAATAGTAGCTTTTTAAAGAATGCGTACAGTGTACACTAAGTATTTCTTAGAAATTTTTGACCTTCCCACAATTCTTCTTATTTTGCTCACATTACCATTATTTTAGTGAAAACTGGTGTAAAATCCAGCAACAAAAGGAAATTTCCGCGAGAATGACTACAGATTTCAATTCATTTTTCCAATCTGCTATAACTGTTGATAATGTCATATTTGGGTTTGATGGGCAAGATTTAAAGGTTTTGCTAATGAAAAGAGGCGAAATACCCTATATGGATGACTGGGCTTTACCCGGACATTTTGTAAAACAGGAAGAGGATTTGACTAGCGCTGCTGCAAGGATATTGGAGGAGTTAACGGGCTTGAGGTCTGTTTATTTAGAACAAGTCAAAACCTTCGGAAAAGCAGGTCGACATCCAATGGGCAGAGTGATGACCGTTGCCTATTATTCCCTTATCAATATAAATGCTTTTGAAATAAGACCAGCTTTTATTGCTAAAAAAGCTACTTGGTTTAAAGTTTCTGATGTACTTAAAACATCCTTAGCTTTCGATCATAAAGAAATTCTTGTCGCTTGCATTGATCGATTAAAGGTGAAGGTAAAAACACAGCCAATTGGATTTGAATTACTGTCTGAGAAATTTACTCTAACCCAACTCAAGCAATTATACGAATCCGTATTACAACATCAATTGGACAAACGAAATTTTCGGAAGAAAATATTGTCTATGAAAATTTTAATTGATTTACAGGAGAGTCAAGAAGGGGTGGCACATCGCCCTGCAAAGCTTTATAGTTTTGACTCAGAACGATATAATCGATTAATAGAGGATGGATTGCATTTTGATATTTCTTATCCTGCTATGCTGGCTTAGTAGTCAGTCTAATTAGGAAGAGGTTTACTAAACTTTAAAGTTTAGTAAACCTTCCGAACTTAGCGACTATAATCCGTATACAAAATATCAATAAAGCGTTCGCT
The DNA here is from genome assembly GCA_937921525.1 of uncultured Saprospiraceae bacterium. Taxonomy (GTDB): domain Bacteria; phylum Bacteroidota; class Bacteroidia; order Chitinophagales; family Saprospiraceae; genus JAFMDF01. The sequence goes on along the minus strand of CAKZUM010000281.1, from coordinate 929 downwards.
AGAAATAAAGCCACTTCCCCACTCCTCATATCCCTCTGTATAATTTGCTGCTTTAATCTCTTCAATCGTCTTTCCTGCTGCAACCGCTTCTTTCACCTTCGTACTTATCTTAATGATAGTATCTCTATAGGCAGTCAGTTCTTTTTTATTAGAAAGCTTTCCATGTCCAGGAATAACTTTTGTACCATCGTCAATCAGAAATAAAGCTTTATTTACTGCTTCTACTAAACCATCAACTGAGCCACCAGAACTAAGATCTATATAAGGAAATCGACCATTAAAATAAGTATCTCCCATATGTATAACATTGCTATTGGGAAAGTACATTAGTGCGTCACCATCTGTATGGGCATTATGAACATGTATCGCTAGGAGGTCTTCTCCATTGATATGTAAACTCATTTTGTCGGAGAAAGTTAGTACTGGCCAAGCAACTTTAGGGGCTGCTTTTACTGTTCTATTAAACGCCTTTATGTTCTGGTCTTTACTTAGTCGCTCTCTTACATTTTCATGTGCGATAATGGTTGCTCCTTTATTGGCAAAGTTTTCATTTCCACCAGTATGATCTCCATGCCAATGCGTATTCAATAAATATTTGACAGGATGATCAGAGATCGTTTGTATAGCTACTTCTATCTTTTCACTTAATGGCGCATACTGGTCGTCAATCATAATCACTCCATCCTCACCAGCTAGAATTCCTATATTACCACCACTGCCAAATAGAACATAGATGTTCTCTGTTACTTGTTCGATGGAGATTTCTACTTTTGAAAAATCTCTTTGTGCAAGGAGATTGACATGCAAAATAAAGAGCGTTGATAGTAAGAATATTTGTTTTGTATATTTCATGTTTTTGTTTTGTTACCCTGACATTTTTAGAATAGTGGTTGACTCATAGAGTTATGTTAGCACCGAGAGTGCTAACA
>CAKZUM010000280.1 GCA_937921525.1 uncultured Saprospiraceae bacterium | reverse complement strand
TGGAAACGATGAAGAAGTTAAAGGATATGGGAGTTGATGGTATTATTACGGATTATCCGAACTTGATTTCTGAAGTAGAATAACTAAAAGTAGAGATATTTACCAATTAGTGTTTTTTATTTTACCATATAGGTACATAGGTCACATAGTTTTTTTTATAAAACAGGCTATGTGAACTATGTACCTATGTGGTAGAAAAAATCCTTATTCATTTTATTATTACATAAAATCTCTGCGGTCAATTCCAACTTATTGAATGCACTCCAGCTATATCAAATAATACGTTTCAGTACGACACTATTAATTGGTATCTTATTAATTCGTTTTTTTGGCCTTTCTACTACGGAGGTTTCTATCTATGAAATACTTCTTTTCTTAGGGAATTTTATGTCTTTCTTTTGGCTATCTGCTGGACAGAAAGGACTGCTCACTTTATTTCCTTCCTCTGCCAAACCTCAAAAAGGAGTTCTTTTATTCAATCTATTTTTATTGTTATTTGGCTTGGCTGCCATCGCTGCTGGCCTACTCTATTTTGGACAAGCCTTATTGGTCGAACAATTAACAACTTATCAATCGCTTCCTTATATATCGCTAATCGCTTGGTATCTGCTATTCAATACGCCTGCTCAAATTATTGAGTATATCTATGTATTAAAAAAGCAGGATCGTCCTTTAATAATCTACGGAATTATTATTCATTTTTTACAGTTGATGGCAATTGTATTTCCAATATCTATAGGAATGGGTTTAGAAGGAGTCTTTCAAGGATTAGTTCTTTGGAGTCTGCTCAAATTCATTTGGTTGTGGACTTTATTATATCAATATAGCTCTTTTGAATTGGATAAATCCTTGCAAAAAAAGGTTTTATTAATCATGCTTCCCTTAAGTTTACATGCCTTATTAGGTGGGGGGATGGAGTATGTGGATGGCTTTATTGTTAGTAGCCATTTTGAAGAAGAAAAGATGTTTGCCTTATTTAGGTATGGAGCTAGAGAATTGCCTATCGTTAGTATTTTGGTAGCCGCTTTAGTCGCTACGATGATTCCTTTGGCTGTTGAAAAAGAAAGTCAAGCAATTACCAATATTAAGCAAAAGATCTATCAGCTTTCTAATTGGCTATATCCAATAACGATTGTTTTGATGGTACTGAGTCCTTTCCTATTTCCCTTTGTTTACAATGAAGAATTTAGTCTTTCTGCCAAGATATTCAATATCTATTTACTGGTTATTAGTAGTCGAATTTTATTACCACAAGTGTTGATTTACAGTCGCCAGCACAACTATGTTTTAGTAGCTAGTGCTATTATTGAACTAATCATCAATCTGTCTTTAAGTTTGTATTGGGTACAAGTTTATGGTTTGGAAGGAATAGCCTTTGCTACTGTTGTGGCTTACATGGTCAACAAAGTATTATTGATGGGATATGTTCATTTTAAGATGGGTATTTCCGTTAGTCAATATCTACCTCTTAAGAATTACATTTTATGGAATTTGCTTTTGGTTGGCGTTTTTATTTTGACCTATTCTTTTTGAGACAGGATAATCCAGTAGTATGACAAACTCTAAACAAATGGTGTGGAGGGAAGAAATCAGATTGGCATTTTATTTGACATTACAACTATGAAATAGGTGTTCTAATCTTATAGATTTACAATACTATTTCAATATGAGTATGTATAAATAGCGGTAGTTTTTCTTAGGAAAAGCTACCGCTACTTTTTTTGTAAAAGATTAGACTATTTTATCTTCTGTCGGTTTAGATTCCATACTGTTGGGTGCTTTACTCTTCATAATTAAACGAAGAGATTGATCGTAGGTAAAGTAATTCCATACCCAGTTGATGAAGACAATCACTTTATTACGAGTGCCTATAATAGAAAACAAGTGAACAAATAACCAGACGAACCAAGCAAACCCACCACTGAATTTAAACCTAGGCAAATCTACGACTGCCAGATGTCGACCAATCGTAGCCATAGATCCTTTATCATTATAGGCAAAGGCTTTTAAAGGTTTCTTCTTTTGAATATTTTTAAAATTCTTTGCTAAGTTTTTACCCTGTTGAATAGCGACTTGCGCTACTTGAGGGTGGCCTTCTGGAAAGGCATCTCCTTCTTCCATATAAGCTATATCCCCTATTGCATATACTCGTTCCACTCCAACTACTTCATTGAAAGTATTGACCTTTACTCGGTTGCCTCCTACTATGCTATCTTCTGGCAAACCTTTGATCGTATTTCCTTTAATTCCTGCCGCCCAGATTACTTTTTTTGCTCGAATTTTAGTACCATCCTTCAGGTACACAAAGTCTCCGTCTACATCTGTAACTCTAGAATTTAACTGAACGGTCACATCTAATTCCTGTAAGAATTTGAGTGCTGATTTTGAAGCATTCTCTGACATTCCCTTCAATAAAGCAGGACCACTTTGTATTAAATAAATATCTACTTCTTTAGGATTTAATTCTTTATAATCTTTTGGTAAGATGTACTTTCTCATTTCCGCCATTGCACCTGCGACCTCCACGCCTGTAGGCCCTCCGCCAACAATTACTACATCAATGTACCCCTGCCTTTCATCATAATCGGTAGTTGACAGGGCAGATTCATAGTCTGTCAAAATTTCATTCCTGATATGTAATGCCTCCCCCATTGACTTCATTGGAAGACAATACTTGGCAAGATTCTCATTCCCAAAGAAGTTAGTATCTGCCCCTATAGCAATCACTAGATGGTCGTAGTTCAATATGCCTAAAGATGTTTTTAGACATCTTTTGTCTGTATCAACACTAGTGACTTCTGCTATTCGAATATAAAAATCTTGTTTCTCAGACTGGAATAACTTTCTGAATGGAAATGCAATGGAACTTGGTTCCAAACCTGCCATAGCCACTTGATAAAAAAGAGGTTGGAATTGATGAAAGTTATGTTTATCCACCAATACTACCTGATAGTCTAACTTGCTTATTTTCTCTGCTAAGGTCAAGCCTGCAAACCCACCACCAATAATGACAATTCGTTCTTGTTTGGACTCAGGTATGTTTACCTTCATATGTATTTTTTATTAGATCTGAGAACTGAGAAGAAGTCAGACCATTTTATTGTCAGAGGTCAGACGCGTGATGTATCCTAGACGCAAAGTGATGCGTTTTAGCAAATCATAAATCATAGTTCATACATCATACATCATAAACCCGCCTGAATGGAACGGGCAGGTCTGCTAATTAGGCAAAATCAATCTGATTTATGATGTATGATTTAAGATATATGATGTAAGATTTTCGTTACGCACTACAGTCCAAATCTAATTTTTAGGAGGCGCCCCATCCTTTGGTACTTCTATAACACCAGAATTTTCGATCTCTCTCATTAATTTTTCCTCCACTAAAATTTCTTTAAGACTTTTGTCTGCATACGGATCGAACTCTTCAAATCCTAAAACACGCAAAGAGGTTCTGCGATTAGCTGCATGTTCTGCTTCGGAGCATTTTTTCCTTCTTTTATCACAATCATTTATAGGTTGTGTCTCTCCATATCCTTGAGCTTTTAACCTCGTGGGGCTGATCTTACCTTTAGTAATAATGTGATCTACGACTGCTTCTGCTCTTTCTTGAGATAATTTCATATTTGATTCATCTCCTCCTCTAGAATCTGTATGAGAACCGAGTTCCAAGATAATTGATGGATTATCCACCAATACCCCTGTCAATTTATCCAATTCCGCTGCTGCATCAGGGCGAATGGAGGAATCATTATAATCATAATAGATATTCTCGATAACAATGGTTCTACCAATTTGAGCAGGTTCTAGTTCTATATTAGCCAACACCGACCCCATTTGAAACCCTCTAGACATTACATCAGAAACTCCCGGTTCTACCGTACCTACCCCCTCAAAACACAAAATACAGCCTTCCACATCTACATAAGCTTCCAGACGTTTATTAAAGAAACCTTCTTTTCTTATCAATACCGTATAGTGATTTCCTCTTTCAAAAGTTACATCAAAATTAGGCTCTTCCAAATTATCAATGACTAATGTCTCCTTGTCTAAAGTATTGTTATAAACTTCAATCTTAGAACCAGAAATAGCATCCCTGTTGTCAGTATTACCTGCTTCTGCTAAAGTTACATCAAATATATATCCTGGTTTTCGATCCATCTGCGACTTCACATACACTTTCTCGGATGCTGTTTTACCGACAGTAGAAACCACCTCTTCTTTTGGAAAATATAAATCTCTGGTAAGTTTGATTTGCAGTTCCTTTCCGATGGGCACACTAGCACTGTAATAGCCCTCTTTATTACTTGCAGTTCTATGAATGACCGCTCGACTAACATTGTCGAGTATCAATACTTCTACCGCATTCAAATATCCCCTATTATTTTCTTCGAATACATACCCTTCTAGGGTAATATTTTGTGCAACTATCATTCCTATCATAGAAATGCTAGTTAATAAAAGACTTAACAGCTTTTTTGTCATGGTTTTTAATATTTATGAGTGATCGTAGTTTTTGTAATTAAGTAACCAATCTATTCTTATATGAAATTTAAGGTTATAAAATAACATTTAAAGACACATAGATACAGTGTTGCAAAGTTAATTAATTCGAAGCAAGTCTATTGAAGAAGGTGATACTATTTTGGAAGTTAAAGGTTTTCTAAATTTTTGCTTCCTGATAACCAGTACTTTAGAAACTTGAGCGGTAAGTTCTTTACATTTTAAAGAGCAGAGAATAGAGAGCAGAGAGTAGAGACAGGTTTCGTTTAAAAAATGACGAAATTTCATAGTTTCCTGCCTGCGTGCCTTGGCTATGGTATATACATAAATTTTTGAAATTCTCATTTTAGAAGATAATGTTAGCCTTTTTGTCCCGCAACTTCCTGTTGCTGGACAAATTAAGGCGGTTTATATGAAAATTTATCCAGCAACGGGAAGTTGCGGGA
>CAKZUM010000279.1 GCA_937921525.1 uncultured Saprospiraceae bacterium | reverse complement strand
CATAGGTCACATAGTGTGACGTATGCTATGTGACCTATGTACCTATGTGGTAAAATACAACCCTAGCTTTGTTTTATCAAGCTGATTCATTCTTAAATTTGTGGTAAAACTAATATCAACTGTCTGGATAAACTTGTCGATAGATCAGCCTTTTTATGCAATCTGTTAAGAAAACCACTCAATTTTTACGATCAAAGGACAATGTTATAGGATGCTATCCTAAATAAGCAGTATTTTTGTAGGTGATTTGAGGATTTAGTTAAAAGTACTGTTAAAAGAATTTCAAGGAAGTAAAGACAAATGGCAAGAAGACACAATAATAACGATTTAGACGAGGCTCCAAAGGTGAAGGTGAACAGGGAGAATTTTAGAGAGGCTTTACAAATATTCGAATTTATTCGGCCCTATAAGTGGTCTTTTATTATTGGAATGTTTCTGCTTTTCCTTTCTAGTATGGTCTTTATGCTATTTCCCTATTTGATAGGTCTAATGGTGGATACCGCTCAAGGCAAATCGGAATATGATGTTTCTTTAAAACAGATTGGATTCGTATTGGTAGGGGTATTATTTGCACAAGGATTTGTCTCTTATACTAGAGTGATCTTATTTGCCAATGTGAGTGAAAAAGGAATAGCAGATATTCGATCTGCCTTATACCAAAAAATGATTTCCTTGCCCATTACTTTTTTTGAAGAGAATAAAATGGGAGACTTAATCAGTAGATTGACTTCTGATGTCGAAAAATTATATAGCACCTTTTCCATCACCTTAGCAGAATTTCTAAGACAGATTATTATCCTTTTCGTAGGCATTTTATTTTTAGCAATTACTACACCCCGCCTATCTTTAATCATGTTGCTGACCGTACCAGTTGTTATGGTCTGTGCTATTTTCTTTGGTCGGTACATTCGCAAGTTATCTAAGCAACGACAAAAACAACTCGCAGAATCTAATTCCATTTTGGGGGAATCTTTACAAGCTATTCAAGTGGTCAAAGCATTTGCTAATGAAATGTTTGAAACAAAACGATACGGAAAATCTATAGATAGTGTCGTAAAAATTGCTTTGAAATATGCGCGAGGTAGAGCAGCCTTTTCTGTGTTTATCGTGACTATATTATTTGGTGCCTTGTTCTTTATTATTTTTCAAGGCGCCATGATGGTTCAAAATGGAACGATCTCGGCAGGTAAGTTGGTTTCCTTCGTTACCTATACTTTTATCATCGGTGCGTCTATCGCTAGTTTAGGAAATTTCTATCCAGAAATTATTGGAGCCATTGGTGCGACAGAAAGAGTTCGAGAAATTTTACATACAGAAGGGGAGGTAGATTTGGTTAAAAAACCACATTTAAATCCGATGGATGTGAAAGGGAACATTAGTTTTGAAGGCGTTCATTTCCGCTATCCTACTCGTCAAGATTTACCTGTTTTAAAAGGAATCGACTTAGATATAAAAGCAGGTCAAAAAGTGGCACTAGTTGGTCCAAGTGGGGCGGGTAAATCTACGATCATCCAGTTACTATTACAGTTTTATGGAATAGAAAAAGGAACTATAAAAGTAGACGGAAAAAGTATCTATGATATAGACTTAAGAGATCTAAGAAACAATATGGCATTAGTGCCTCAAGAAGTAATTCTTTTTGGTGGAAGCATCAAAGAAAATATCTTATACGGAAAAGAAGATGCTACAGACGAAGAAGTAATTACTGCGGCGAAACAAGCCAATTGTTGGGAATACATTCAAAATTTCCCAGAAGGTTTAGATACCTTGATCGGAGAAAGAGGCGTCAAATTATCGGGTGGTCAGCGCCAACGACTAGCTATCGCTAGAGCTATTTTAAAAAATCCAGCTATCTTGTTATTGGATGAGGCAACCTCTTCTTTGGATGCGGAGTCAGAAAAAGTAGTTCAAGACGCACTCAATACCTTATTAGAAGGAAGAACGTCTATCATCATTGCGCATAGATTAGCAACGATTCGGGAAGTAGATTGTATCTATGTATTAGATGGTGGCAAAATTGTGGAGAAGGGAACACATGATGAACTCTCTTTACAAGATAATGGGCTGTATAGTAGTTTGGCTAAGTTGCAATTTGAAATGGCTTAGTATATATTTTCACCACATAGGTACATAGGGCACATAGTTTTCTATGCTATGTGTTCTATGTACCTATGTGGTGAAAAAATCTAGTTAGTTTTTAATTTCCGATCTCTTGAATTTACCCAGATGGTAATAAAAAAAAATCTCTCCTTACAATCCTACAATACGTTCGGCCTATCTGCTAAAGCTGCCAACCTTGTCCACATCCATTCTGAGGCACAATTAAAAGCAACATTGAAACTTTCTTATCAACCAATTTTCATATTAGGGGGTGGTAGTAATATGCTATTAACAAAAGATGTAGATGGCTTGGTTTTAAAAAATGAAATCAGCGGGATTAAAGTCTTGCGAAAAAATAAAGAAACCGTTACTCTAAAAGTGGGGGGCGGAGAGAATTGGCATCGCTTTGTTTTATGGTGTATCAAAAAAGGATATGGAGGCATAGAGAATTTATCTTTAATACCGGGAACAGTTGGTGCATCGCCTATCCAAAATATTGGCGCCTATGGGGTAGAGTTAAAAGATGTTTTTACAAAACTAGATGCTACCGAAATAGCTACAGGCAAGAAGCAAACGTTCACAAAAGCAGATTGTAATTTCGGCTACAGAGAAAGTGTATTTAAGAAAAAACTGAAAGGACAGTATTTTATCACAACTGTTTATTTCCAATTGACGCACCGAAATCATCAATTGAATATGGACTATGGGGCTATCAAAAAAATTCTAGAAGAAAGAAAAGTAAAGCGTCCAACAATCAAGGCAATTAGCGATGCCGTTATTTATATTCGCTCCACTAAACTGCCAGATCCAGCAGAATTAGGTAACTCTGGTAGCTTTTTTAAAAATCCAGAAATCACTAGACAACAATTTGAAAAACTCCAAAAGCGATTTCCTACTATTGTCTTTTATGACTTACCCAACAATCAAGTCAAAATACCAGCAGGATGGCTAATTGAACAATGCGGATGGAAAGGAAAACGAGTAGGAAACACAGGGGCACATGCTAAACAGGCACTTGTTTTGGTAAACTACGGGGCTGCAACAGGGCAAGAAATAGAGGCATTGGCTTATAAAATAATTGATTCTGTAAAAAAACGGTTTGGTATAATCCTAACTCCTGAGGTGAATATTATTTGAGTATATAACAAAATTGGGGCGGCAAATTTATTCATCGGATCACTTCCAGTGGTCCGATGAAATGTGCAGCTTGATCGGACCACTGCAAGTGATCCGATCAATTTCAAGAAAATGCCCCTAAATTGTTTTACACTCACATTATTTAAAACAAAGCTTATGATATGCTATCTTTTTCAATACAATAAAGCAGCATATCCCCTACCTAATTCGTTCCTTCTAATGGTCTTAGTAGGGCAAACGAAAAGTCAAAATCGTAATATGTAGTTCATTGGAAAATGTTTGGGTCGATGGTTGAAGTTTGTAACTTCAACCTAATATTTTGAAAGTTTGTAACTTTCTTCCACTATAAAAACGACTTTTCGTTCGCCCTAATGGTCTTAATAAGACGTTTTACGGTCTTTAGGAATACCTTTTTTGCTAGATTCAAAAAAAACGGTTAACTTTATCTAGCACGAAACAACGCTATGTAGGAGTAAATAGTATCTATTTCCTCTCTAGTTAACACACTTTTGGTATATTCCTCTACCTCAGAATTAAGCGTATGATTAAATTTTAACATACTCCAACATTCTGAATCAAAATCTATTCATTATGGACATTACCTTGTCATATGAATACGCTGATGAACAAGACTTTATAAAAGCTTGTGTGCGCAATGAACGTTGGGCGCAGAAGCAACTTTATGAAATGCATTATAGTAAAATGATGGGCGTATGTTTGCGCTACTCTAACAGCCAAAACGATGCCCTAGATATACTGCATGAAGGTTTTATTAAAGTTTTTAAATACATAAATAAATATAAGATTGGTACCTCTTTAAGTGCATGGATACACCGAATCATGGTTAATACAGCTATTGATTTTTATAGAAAAAATGCACGACGAAGGACGGAAGACTTGGAAGAAGCACAGGATATTCGGTCTGTAGATGCAGATGCAATTAGCAAGTGTACAGAAAAAGAAATACTAGCTGCCATTCAAAAATTAAGTCCAGCATACAGAACGGTATTCAATTTGTATGTAATAGAAGGGTATCAGCATAAAGAAATTGCAGAAAATCTCGGTATTACAGAAAGTACTTCTCGATCTAATTTAGTTAAAGCCCGATCGAAATTGCAAAATATATTAATCAATTTTAAGTACAAATAATCAGAGAGTAGACATCTCATTTCTTTGAAGACAAAGGTTATCTTTTAGTCGTTACTAAAGTAGTGGAAAGAATATAAGAAGAACATGGAACAAAACCAGTTTGATAAACATATTAAACAATCATTAGAAAATCTAGATATTCCTTTTGATACCAGTCATTGGGATCAAATGGAACAACGGTTGGATAGTATTTCTGCAATAGAAGATACTACCGCTTTTGATTCTTTAATTAGTGGAAAATTAGAAAATATAGAGGCTGATGCTGCATTACCTAATTGGCAGCGTATGGCTGCTGCATTGGACCAAGTAGATACAGAAGGTAAGAATTTCGATACAGAAGTAAAGACAAAAATTAATTTTATTAATCCTACTTTTCAGCCAAGCCATTGGGAAATACTAGCTGCACGACTAAGACAAGAAAAAGCAGTAAAAGAAAGTTTAATTAAAAATAAATCTGCCGAAGTCCTATTGATCGCTTTATTATTCCTTAACTTTTATCAGTTTTTTCCAAATTTTCCACAAATTACCTCCTTTCCTGCAAAAGAGATCATAAAAGAAAATCCTGTAAATAATGTTATTCCTATTGTAGCACCACAGGCAAACACGACCATAACAATTGAAAAAGATCAACCTGTCGCAACAATTGGACAAGCTGTAAAGAATACAGAAGATAATAATATTGATAGAATTGTAGATAATCAATTATACTATTCTCCAGCTTTAGCAACAGTAGATATTAGTGGCGTTGCTGTCGATTATGATAGAAAGGAACTCACTTTCGGTATAGATGGTAAAACAGGTTTGACGATCACCGTACCAGAAATGACTCGTCACTTAGGTTTAGCAGGTTTAGCTAATTCTATCTTTTTACAACCGCTTCCTTCGTTGGAACCGGCTAGTTTAGCAACAGCCAACATTTTACCTTTAGATTGTGAAAATTGTACACGCTACAAGCTGTATTCTCGATTTAGATTCGGTATGGTTTCTCATATTGGCGGAACAAGTGCGGTACGTTCTGCAGATCAATTTTTATCGACTAGTGTACTCACTCAGAAAGGAGTAGGATATGGTAGTGGATTTAGTTTAGGTTTTAAGTATAACCGCTATGAGGTAGAAACTGGATTGACTTATTCTGCTAAAACCTATGCGCCTAATATTGATGATGCCTACAGTAGCTATGGTGGAGGAATTAATTTAAAACAATTCACAGGAATCGACTTACAGACCCTACGAATACCTTTAAATTTAAGATATAACTACGCTGTATTGGGTAAAGGAAAATGGCATTTATATGCGCAAAATGGAATTGCTATGAATGTAATTTTAAGAGCGCAGTATGATATTACAGATACTCGTCAACCTACGACCAAGCAATTTAATGAAATAGCAGGTAGCTCTAGATTGAGTAAAATCAGATTTAACAAAGGCATTTTAGGAGGGGACTCTTTCAAAGAAAATAGATTCTTTACGGTTAATTTAGGGGCAGGTGCAGAATATTATATGTCTCCAAAATGGAGTGTCTTTATGCAGCCTGATTTCCATTACTACATTTCTCAATCTCGAATAGGCCCAACAAAAGACAGGATCAATTCTTTATCTGTTTCTTTTGGTATAAAAGCTTCTTTTCATTAGACTTGTTCATAAATAAGAATTGATTATATGAAAATTAGATTTTTTCATATACCAACTTGTTATTTGTGAACAAGTCTATAAATTGAAGATTTAACGCATATAGAAATTGTTTAAAAAAAGGCGATTGGTTAAACCCAATCGCCTTTTTTGTATTTATGAAGTTGTTTAAGAATGTAGACTGAAATTAGTTGTAAGTGCTTGATTGTCAGGACACAGTCTTTTTAAATTTTCGTAGCCTTAGCTACGGGAATTTAAAAAGGCGAAGTCATTGACGATCAATGACTTGCAAATAAAT
>CAKZUM010000278.1 GCA_937921525.1 uncultured Saprospiraceae bacterium | reverse complement strand
ATCTTTCCTTGTTCCTTCATACTAATGACGACAGGAATAGAACCAGGAATATCAATAACTGAAAATAAAATTAGTGAGACGGAGAGTATTTCTTTAGGATCCATATTTTTTTTTAATGGTAAAATGTAAATGGTCAATGGTCAATGGTCAATGATAAATGGTAAATGGTAAATATTACTAGATGTTGACGCATTTCGTAGTCAACATCTAGTGATTTACCATTTACCATTGACCATTTACCATTCTTCATTTACCATTTTATGACATCTTATCTTTCAAAAATTCTAATTGATCGAAGTCTTCTACAGGAATAACAATTTGTCCTTTTCCTTTGCTATTTACTTTCACTTGCACTTTATTGCCACAAAATGCACTAATACTTCGAGTGGTTTGATCTATAAACCCTTGATAGGGATTAGCCGTTTTTGATTTTTTCTTGGAAGATTTATTTTTCATAGCGGCACACAAACTTTCCGTTGCCCGTACCGATAAATCTTTTTCTTTAATTTGTTTAAAAACGAATAACTGCTGGTCAATTTTATATAAGCCTTTTAGTGCCTTGGCATGTCCTTCTGAAATTTCTTTATCTCGAAGAGCTTTTACCACATCAGGCACCAATTCCAACAAACCTAATTTATTAGTAATCGTACTTCTACCTTTTCCTAATCGTTCCGATAATTGCTCGTGTGTCAATTTACACTCGTCCATTAAACGTTGGTACGTAATGGCTACTTCGATTGGATTTAGATTTTCTCTCTGTATATTTTCAATCAATGCCATTTCTAGCATTTCTTGATCATTATCGACTACTCTTATGTAGGCAGGAACTTCTGTTAATTCTGCTTTTTGAGAAGCTCTCCACCGCCGTTCCCCTGAGATCAATTGAAACTTTCCCGTTTTCATGGGGCGCACGGTAATTGGCTGTACCAATCCATGTACCTTTATAGAGGCGGTCAATTCCTCCAATGGCCCAGGTGCAAAGTCTGTACGTGGATTGAAAGGATTCACCTCAATATCCGCAATCGGAATCATGGCTATCGTATTGGCAGTCGCTTTGACTACCTTTTGAGGGTTGGCTTTTATGTCTTTTGCTAGTTCTTCCGCATCACCACCACCAAACAAGGCAGCTTTTCCCTTTCCTTTTTTCCTTAAATTTAGGCCTGCAGCCAACTTATCTCTGGTAGTCTTAGCCATAATACATGCTTTTTGTACTTCAAATTGTTTTTCTCAAAGTCCGTTCTTTTTCTTTTTAAGAATAGAGAAGCGAGAGTAGAGAATAGAGACGTGTTTCATTTAAACCTGCCTTCCAAGGAACGCAGGCAGGAAACAACAATGTTTTGTCTATTTTGAAACGAAATGCGTCTCTGTTCTCTCTTCTCTACTCTCTGTTCTCATTAATCCCTCACCTTTTCAGATGGTTTTCCTTTTACTTTACTACCTCTAAGGGTGTCATTATTTTTCTTTAAAAATTCTTTTGCTAAATTTAAGAAATTTACAGACCCTTTTCCAGTCGTATCATACATAATTACAGGCAGGCGTAAATTAGGGGCTTCACTAATCCTAGAATTTCTATGAATAATGGTATTAAAAACATATTCTTCCATATTCTCTCTGACTTCACTCACCACAATATTCGCTAATCGCAATCGAGCATCATACATGGATAATAAAATCCCTTCAACCTCCAATATAGGATTTAATTGCTTCTTGATAATGGCTACTGTTTCTTGTAATTGACCTAATCCTTCTAATGCAAAGAATTCGCACTGACATGGTATCAGCACGGAATCTGCAGCAGTCATGGCATTTACAGTAACAATACCAAGTGAAGGCAAGCAATCTATGAATATATAGTCATAATCGTCCTTAATCTGGTCAATCACCTCCTTCATCACATACTCTCGTCGAAATCGAGAAACTAACTCTATTTCTGCCCCAACTAAATCTCCATTTGCTGGCAAGATCCATAAGTTAGGGGTCTCTGTCTTCACGATGGCCTCATTCGGATCTACCTCATTGACTAGGCAGTCATACAGCGTATTGTCTTCTTCATCAATCATCACGCCGACACCAGAAGAGGCATTCCCCTGAGGATCAGAGTCTATAATAAGCACTCTTTTTTCTAAAACAGCTAGGCAAGCAGCTAGGTTTATAGCCGTTGTCGTTTTTCCAACGCCCCCTTTTTGATTAGCAATTGCTATTACTTTTCCCATAATTATTCTTTTGCAGGATCTGGAGATACGGAGATTCTTCCTTCCTACCTCCTAGAGATCAATAGATGTTCCTATGTCTAGCAAAATTAAGTCTTTTCCAGCATCATCAAAAATCTTTCTGGTATTGTTATGATCTATTTCAATAAAGCCGAAAGTATCATAGTGACAGCCAATGATTTTAGGACATTTTATGAAATCACTAGCGATTGTTGCCGCTTTAGCATCCATCGTGAAGTTATCCCCAATTGGAAGGATCGCCGCATCCAAAGGTGGGCATAGCATTGGAATTAGCTGCATGTCCATCGTTAGAGCGGTATCTCCTGCAAAATAAATGCATCCTTCGTCATTCCAAAAAACAAAACCCGTTGGATTTCCCGCATAACTTCCATCTGGGAAGCTAGAAGAATGTACTGCATTTACACATAGAACCGTACCAAAATCGAAATTCCATTTCCCACCAATCCCCATCGGGTGCGAGTTTTCTACACCTTGTGCTTGCGCCCAATTATGTATCTCATAGGAGGCAATTATTTTTGCGCCTGCTCTTTTGGCAATAGCAACAGCATCAAGGGTATGATCTTGATGACCATGAGATAAGGCGATATAATCTGCATGAACAGTGTTGACATCTATATCTTTGGCTAATGGATTGCCAGAGATAAATGGATCTGTAAGGATTGTTTTGCCCTTCATTTCTATAGCAAAACAGGATTGACCGTAATAAGTGATTTTCATATTGTAGGACTTTTTGTTTTTAGAGTAGAGAATAGAGAGCAGAGAACAGAGACAGATTTCGTTTAAAAATAACAAAATGTCATTGTTTTTTAAACGAAATACATCTCTACTCTCTGTTCTCGCTTCTCTGTTCTCAAATTATTTTCTATTGCGTCGATAAGCTCGAACCCGCTTAGGTCCATACCACAACCAGACACCAGACACCATCAAAATGAGTAGACCAATACCCAGAAAGTTCATAGATAATAATTTAAACCAATCACTGATAATAGAACCATCGTGTAGCTGTTCTATCCAGTCAGAGTGGCGTCGGGCTATAGATTTGATCTCTCCAGAAGTACCATCAACTTGTACTTCCCAATAGCCCTTTTCAAATAATACTTTTACTGTACCCTTTGATGGGCGGACATCCATTTTATCTATCTTATTTTCTTTTTGATCTGGATGGGCTTGTATAAAAGCAGTAGTTGCAATTGTGGCGATTTCCGATAGAGGCTTCCAAGTATCTAATGTTTTACTACTACCTTTTTGAGTAGGAGGCTGGAGTAAGTCTACGTCTTTTTTTAAGGATAGTAATATACCCGTAATAGCACTGATAAATACCAATAGGGCTACTGAAATACCTACATATCGGTGGTATTTTCTAAAATTGCGAAGACTTTTTATATAATGCTTCAATAGAATCGTGTAAATTAAGTGCTTATAGTAGTTTATGTACTTTTGCTTACACTACTGGACATTTTGAAGAGCAGAGAACCGAGAGCAGAGAATAGAGACAGGTTTCGTTTAAAAAATGACGAAATTTCGTTGTTTTTTAAACGAAATACGTCTCTACTCTCTCTTCCCCGCCCGCCTGACGGCAGTCGGGCTGGTCTGCTCTCTGTTCTAAACAATGTCTAGTAGTGTAACTTTTGCTAGGAGATTAACAGCAGTTCCCATTTTAGAAGATATGGATAGCCTTTTTGTCCCGCAACTTCCAGTTGCTGGACAAATTAAGGCGGTTTGCATGAAAATTTATCTAGTCGTTTTAACTGTCGAGTTAAAACGGGAAGTTGCGGGATAAAGCTACAGCTAAAAAAGGTTTAAAATTTATGATGTACGATTTGCTCACATAGTCTAACCCTAATTTCGACCTCTATACCTCCGTATTCTCCGGCTTCATTTGTGGGAAAAACAACACCTCCTGAATAGAACTTTGATTGGTCAACATCATCGTCAATCGGTCAATTCCAATACCTAAACCAGAAGTAGGGGGCATTCCATATTCTAGAGAACGGATAAAATCTTCATCCAATACCATTGCCTCGTCATCGCCACGTGCCGCTAATTTTAATTGGTCCTCAAATCGAGCTCGTTGATCTATTGGATCATTTAACTCGGAATAAGCGTTCGCAATTTCTTTTCCATTCACAAATAATTCGAATCGTTCTACTAAGCCTTCTTTACTCCGATGTTTTTTAGCCAAAGGAGACATCTCCACAGGATAGTCCGTAATGTAAGTGGGCTGTATCAAATTATCTTCGACTTTTTCACCAAATATCTCGTCAATTAATTTGCCTTTACCCATGGACTTATCAATTGGAATATGTAAGTCTTTGCAAACCTGCTTTAAAGCATCTTCGTCCATTTCCGAGACATCAATT
>CAKZUM010000277.1 GCA_937921525.1 uncultured Saprospiraceae bacterium | reverse complement strand
ACTCTCTAGCATGAAAGATGATCGAGGTAGGGTAACGATCCCAGGTTATTATGATGGTATTGAGTTGAATGAAAAGACGAAAGAAATTCTAGCAAGTGTCCCTGATAAGGAAAAAGAGTTGCAAGCAAAACTAGGCATTGGGGAGATGGATTTGGTCGGCAATAGCTATCAAGAAAGTATTCAATATCCATCGCTAAATATTAGAGGTATGTCCTCTGCTTGGGTTGGGAAAGAGGCCAGAACGATTGTACCTGCTACTGCAACGGCAGAATTAGATTTACGTCTCGTTGTGGAATCTGATGGTGAGCGATTAAAGCAATTAGTCACACAACATATCAAAGATCAAGGGTATTTTATTACCGATAAAAAGCCTACCTCGAGAGAACGATTCCAACACACAAGGATTTGTCAAATTAGTTCTAGAGGCGTGACGAAAGCTTTCCGTACGGACTTTGATTCTGATTTAGGAAAGTGGGTTTTTAAAACGATTAAAACGACTTTTGGGACGGATCCTGTGCGGCTTCGGACGATGGGTGGCACTTTACCTACTTCTCCATTTATTAATACGTTGAGTGTTCCAGCGGTAGTTGTTCCGTTGGTCAATAGTGATAATAATCAACATAGCCCTAATGAGAATTTGCGGTTGGGAAATTACTTTGATGGAGTGAAGACTATTTATGGGTTATTGAGTGAGGAGTTATAGAGGCTGAGAGTTTTTTTTGAGCGTGCAGAAAAATCATAAATTTTAATTCATACATCATAAATCATATATCCATCTAGCTCAAAGCGTGATGGATATATGATGTATGATTTCTGATATATGATTTTTGATTTTCCGTCTAAGTCAACAAATTCCCGTCTTCATCCCACTCTGCAATCACTAATCGTTTACTCTGATCCACACATTTAGCAATCCATTCAGGATCATAATCCACCTCATGTTTAGCCAGCACTTCTGCGGGAATCCCATCCCATGTATTAGCATAGTTGCCATTATAGCCCAAGTCATCTAGGCCCATTCTAGTAGTATAGTAGCCTGTCATCGTTAGATTACGCATTCGATCAAAGAAGGTAATTCCATACGCCATATCTGGCTTTTTATTATCTGGATCGGGGTAAGCTATATCGTCTATAATCGCAATTTGTTCGGTATCAGAACACGCTTTAAACGCTTTATTATATCGGCGACTGGCCTCCCCATTTAGCCACATCAAACCACCTCTAATTGGTAGTTGATGACTCGGCAAATCTTTGACTATAAATTCTATAAAATCAGGAACGCCTGCTTCTGTCGCTGCGCCTGCATCTGCTGTAGCGGGGAGAATAATATCGCATAAAATGGATATGTCTTCTAACTCATCAGTGGTTAAATAAGTAGCAGCTTTTGTGGTTTTATCCCATTCTTGTTCTGCTGGGGTTCTACCATATAGATTGTTCCCTACTTCTGAAATGATTGGAGTTGTTCCATCTTCTTTACAGCTTACGGCTGTTCCTAATGTGGCGCCTGTGATGGTGCCTATTAATAAGGTTTTTAGACTTTCTCTTCTTTTCATGATTTTGGATTTTTACAACTATGTCGTAAGTCAGATAATTTATGATAATTCATAAAAGAAATATCGCTATTCAACACAAACTAGAACTCCCCCCAATCCCCTCTTAGAAAGAGGGGGAGACGTTGAAATGAAAATATTCCGTTTCCAAAACGAATTCTCAATCGTAGACGTCCCCCTCCCTTTTTAAGATAAGCGCTTGCTTTTGCCTAGAGGCAAAAAGAGCGCAGACAGGGTCGGGGAGGGTTCTTCATTCAGTATTGAATAGTTACGAAGAAAAACTATAAATTCTGCTTTTTCAACTCTTCTACCACAAACTCTGACGTCCGCATAGATAAAGCCATAATCGTCCAAGTACAATTTTTATCGGCTTGAGACGTGAATGGACCTGCATCTACTACGAATACATTTTTAGCATCGTGGAGTTGGCACATCGCATTGGTGACAGAAGTTTTTCGATCATCGCCCATACGGGTAGTACCTACTTCATGGATAATTTGACCGGGAGCTAATAAACCATAATCTCTATCTTTTCCAGGTTTATCACCTAAAGGCGTAGCACCCATTGCATCAAAAATTTCTTCACAAGTATCGTGCATATGTTTCGCTTGTAATCGCTCATAGTCCGACCATTTATAATTAAATCGCAACACAGGAATCCCAAATTGATCGACTACATTAGGATCTAATTCACAGCGATTTTCATAACGAGCGATGGCTTCTCCCCTACCAGCAATACCTATTACTGCACCGTAGAAACGTTTCACATCCTCTCTTAATTTATCGCCATAGCCACCGACTGTTCCGCCAATAAATTTGTTGAATGCCGTCACATCAAATCCAAAGCCATAGGAAGGCATCCCCATACCACCCCATATTTCTAAATGATAGCCTCTTGGGAAATCTAGTTTTTTATTATCTAACCACCATGGCGAATAAATGTGCATCCCCCCTACCCCATCTTCATTATAAGACATATCTCGATTCATCAACTGAGGCACAAAAGCTGATCTGCCTGCACCTGTTGAATCATGTAGATAGCGACCAACAATATCACTGCTATTGCCCAATCCATTAGGGTGTTGTTTGCTTTTAGAATTCAGTAAAATTCTTGCCGAACTACAAGCAGAAGCACCAAGCATGACCACTCTACCCTTCAATTGATATTCCTTTCTATCTTCTTTATTAATATAAGAAACACCCGTTGCCTTTCCTGTATCATCTGTAGTAACAGTACGCACCATCGAGTTGGTGTATAAATCTACCTGTCCATTTTTTTGTGCAGGAAAGATCAAACACGAACCAGAAGAAAAATCAGCATATTCTTTACAAGAGCGATTACATTGCTTACAATAAAAGCATACCCCTCTATCATTATTCAACTTCTTCGTCAGAATAGATAAACGGGATGGAATCACACTAACCCCCGCTTTTCTAGCCCCTTTGATATAATACAATTCATGTAATCTAGGCTTGGGAGGTGGCAAGAAAAATCCATCTGGATCATTGGGTAGTCGCTCTTTAGAACCAAATACCCCTACCATTTTATCTAGTTTGTCGTAGTAAGGTTTAATATCTTCATAACCAATGGGCCAGTTTTCACCAAGACCATCAATATCTTTATGTTTAAAATCTTTAGGTCCAAACCGCAAAGAAATTCTTCCCCAGTGATTCGTTCGTCCACCTAACATTCTGGCCCGCCACCAGAGAAATTCCGTATCTTCTGCTGTGGTATAAGGTTCTCCATCCACCTTCCAATCTCCCCAAGACATATCAAAATCACCGAATGCTCTTTTCGTACTAGCTCCTCTACGAGGTGATTCCCAAGGCCATTTCATTTGGGTCTGCGTTGTTGGGTCTTTTGGATCAAAGAAAGGCCCTGCCTCTACTAAAGCTACTTTCAATCCTGCATTGGCTAGTATGTTGGTCGCCATCCCTCCGCCTGCGCCAGAGCCTACGATAATCGCATCGTATTCTTTTGCTTGTTCTTTTATTTGCATGATAATTTTAGGCTGTATTTTTCGTAATAATTCGTAACTATTCAGCACACCAACCAGAACTCCCCCCAACCCCTCTTAAAAAGAGGGGGAGTCGTCTGCGATTAAACATTTCGTTAATGGTAAATACTGTATCCAATACGAATTTTTCAACCGCAGACGACTCCCTCCCTTTCTAAGGGAGGGCCGGGGAGGGTTCTTGAGAATACTGTATAGTTACAATAATTCTATTGATATGGAAGGTAATAGAAAAAGTAAATAAGTAGGTAAAATAAGCCCATAATTTTAGTAAGATTGTGCTAAGAATCATATTTGTTTATCTTTACATTAGTTCAAACCTTGAACAAAATGTAAGCATCCTATACCATTTCAAAACCATGCAATTAGCCACTATCATAGAAATCGTCGCAGTTATCTTCAGCACCATTTATCTTTTCCTATTGGTAAAAGAAAATATTTGGTGTTGGTTGTTTGGTATTCTTTCCTCTTTTTTGAGTATCTATCTATTTGTGGAGGCGAAGTTGTATTCTGAGTCTATCTTATATGGATTTTATGTGCTTGTCGGCTTTTATGGCTGGTATACTTGGAGTAATCCTAAATCAGATAAGCCTTTGGCTATTAAAGTGTTAGGCGTGCAATTGCATTTAATGTGGCTAGTCTTAGGTTTTGTTTTTGCTTTTATAATAGGGTACATTTTTCAAAACTATACGGATGCGGAAAAATCTTTTATTGATGCCAACACGACGGCCTTTAGTTTGATCGCTAGTTATTTAGAAGCACATAAATATTTGTATGCTTGGATATATTGGATCGTGATAAATGGGGTATCTGTATGGCTATATTTTACGCAGGGACTATCTATATATGCAGGACTGATGGTGTTATACTTTGTGATGTCTGGGGTTGGGTTTTGGCGTTGGCGTAAACGATATTTATTACAAGCTAAATAAATAATATGCAAATATTCGAAGAAACACAAGGCTTTAATCAATGGTGGATATGGCTACTCTTAATTGGTGTAGCTTGCATTCCATTCTATAGTATTGTCCAACAAGTCATTCTAGGAAATCCAATTGGCAATCGTCCTATTTCTAATACTGGAATGATTATTTTTGCTGTATTTATGGCTGCCTTTCTTTTATTTTTTTTCCTATTAAAATTAAATACTACAATAGATCAGCAAGGGATTAAAATGTCTTTCTTTCCGCTGACTAAAAAGGAAATATCTTGGGATCAAATAGAAACTACAGAGGTCATCAACTATGGTTTTGTTGGAGGCTGGGGTATTCGCTATTTCACGAAATATGGCACTGTGTATAATACAAAGGGGAATATGGGGCTATTGATTACTTTAAAAGAAGGAGAACAATTTGTAATAGGTACACAGCGTCCAGATGAATTGAAATCCTTTTTAAAGAAGCGATAAGTTTCATTCTTTATTGTACACTTTTTAAATTTTATAAAAAGTTTGTGTTTATAATGGATCGTTGAGGTTATGGTGGAAAATTATGTTAGCACCAAGAGTGCTAACACAATCCGTGAATCCGTGGTAAAATGTTAACTACTTTTGTGTTGTGAATATACTCATCCAATAATCTTATAAAAATCCATTGTTAAATGATACTTGTTCAATCTAAAAGCCTTCCGTATATTTACTGCTAAGAAGTTAACAATGAAAAAAGGTAAGATCATATTAAAACAAGAGCGTTTTGCTTTAACAATTGAAAGACTCTGTCATCAATTGATAGAGGATTATGATGACTTCTCGAATGCCTGTTTAATTGGTATACAATTAGGGGGCGTGCTGATGGCTAATCGTATTCATAATAGACTGATAGATATAGTGGGCGTTTCTGACATTAGTTATGGTAAACTAGATATTACTTTCTATAGGGACGATTTTAGAACGCGGACGAAGCCTTTAAAAGCGAATACGACAGAATTAGATTTTTTAGTCGAAGACAAAGATGTAATACTCATAGACGATGTATTATATACAGGCCGTTCTGTTCAGGCTGCACTAACTGCACTCAATCATTATGGTCGACCAAAAAGTGTCAAGTTAATGACGATGGTAGATCGACGGTTTAATAGACATTTACCCATCCTTGGTAATTATACAGGGATACGCATAGATGCCCTAGATGAAGCCTATGTAAAAGTAGAATGGGAAGAAACGGATGGAAAAGATAGTATCTTATTATTTGAAGAAAAAAAGAAGTAAGCAAGACGAATGAGCGCATCTCAATTAAGCACGAAACACCTATTAGGAATCAAATACATCACCAAAGAAGATATTCAGCTAATCTTTGAAACAGCGGATAACTTTAAAGAAGTGATTAACCGTCCTATCAAGAAAGTACCTTCCCTGAGAGATGTTACCATTGCCAATCTATTTTTTGAAAACTCCACTCGAACTAGAATTTCTTTTGAATTAGCAGAAAAGCGATTATCCGCAGATGTGGTTAATTTCTCTGCCTCTTCCTCTTCTGTCAAAAAAGGAGAAACTCTTTTAGATACGGTCAATAACATTTTATCCATGAAGGTGGATATGGTCGTCATGCGACATCCTGCCCCTGGCGCGCCTGCCTTTTTAGCACAGCATATTGATGCCAATATTATCAATGCAGGTGATGGTACGCACGAGCATCCTACCCAAGCATTATTGGATGCTTTTTCTATGCGAGAACAGTTAGGAGATTTAAAGGGTAAGAAGATTGCGATATTCGGAGATATTCTTCATTCTAGAGTGGCTCTTAGTAATATCTTTTGTTTGAAAAAACTGGGCGCAGAGGTGACGGTTTGTGGGCCGCCTACATTAATTCCTAAACATATTGGCGCACTCGGTGTGAATGTTTCTTATAATTTAAAAGAGACCTTACAATGGTGCGATGTCGCCAATATTTTGCGTATCCAATTAGAGCGTCAAGATATTAAATACATCCCTTCTATTAGAGAATATACGCAGTACTTCGGTGTCAATAAACGTTTACTAGATAGTCTGAATAAGAAGATTGTTATTATGCATCCTGGCCCTATTAATAGGGGTGTGGAAATTTCTAGTGACGTGGCAGATTCTGAACATTCGATCATTTTACAACAGGTAGAAAATGGGGTGGCGGTTCGGATGGCGATTTTGTTTTTGTTGGCGGGTAAGCGGTAGTTTAAAGGTTTGGGGATTTTGAAAAAAATATGAAAGTATGACTACCGTACACTTTTTAAATTTTATAAGAAATACTGTTTTTGGAACAGATCGTCGAGGTTTGTAACCTCGATGCTATACGATAATCATACTGCATCGAGGTTACAAACCTCGACGATCCTATAGCGTTTCATAGTATTTGCCAAAGAACCTAAAAGTGTACGGTAGAGAAATCTGAAGTAGAAAAGGTTGGGTTATAAAATTCTATACCTTAATTCTTAAAGCATTAGGAACTAACGTTAAACTACCACTTTTATCCCTGACGATCTATACTCTTATCCAAAACAGATAATATTGCTACTGTAATTCTAAATAGTCCCAATACCAGAAAACTAATCCAAACCATCCATCAAACGTCCACTCAATTGTAATAATACAATTTCAATTGCCTTCGCATCATATTTTGCAGCATTTAAGTTGGTAGTTGCAGTTAATAAATTTAATTGAGCTTGTCGGAATTCTACCGAATTTAATTGCCCTACCTTAAACTGTTCTGCGGTACGTTCAAAATTGAGTTGATTGATAGAGAGATTTTTTTCTTCAGTTTGTAATATAAACAAAGCATTTTGATAGCTCTCCCACGCATTGATAACGTCGCCTTCTATTTGTTGTAAGATCTGTTCTTTTTGAACTTGTTGCGTTTCAATATTTAATTGGGCATTCTCTGCTTGTTTTTGTCTTCGACCCCCATCATATAAATTCCAAGAAAGGGTTAGGCCAGCAGCAAAACCTCTACTATTAGATACGTCTATAAATGAACCAGTGGCATTATCAGAAAAATTGAAATTATAGTTGGCGTTCGCTCCTAAGATCGGTTTTCTAGTAGCATCAATAATATCAAAATCATGCTTAGAGACCACTAAATTCTGATTGACCAAATGAACTAAAACATTATTACTTTTGGCATCATTTAGTAATTGATCTAAAGATAAATCACCCTGATAATTAATTAGAGTATCTACCATAAAATCTGTATTAGTAGTAGTTCCCATCGCAATATTCAAGTTTCTCTTGGCAATAGATAATTGGTTTTTTAAATTCAGCAAATTAATAGTATCCCGTTGTATATCTACCTCAGCGTTCAAGACATCTAATCGAATACCTTGCCCATAATCATATCTATATTGCGCCCGTTGTAAACGTTGTCTAGATACCTCTATCGTTTTTTCTAATACTGCAGTATTTTGGGATAAACGCCCTACCTCATAATAGTTATTAAAAACAGTTAGTAAATTGTTTTCAATCGTCTGTCTCAATTGTAAGTCAGATAGATTAGCGATGGCTTCTAGTTGATCTACTACGGCTTCTCTTGTTCGATCTATTATATTATAATTGGCAGCGATAGAGGCATTATTGCCCCAGTTAAAAGCGTTTTTTGTTGTGTTTTCCTGACCAGTACTAAATTTCTGATTGGAGCCACCGAGACTAGCATTCAGTCCAGCATTGGCATTGACGGTGGGGATATATCCGTTCAATTCTCGACTAGTATTATTCTTTGCAATAGCTATATTATTTTGAGCTACTTTGATGTCGTAGTTATTGGCTAATGTGGTTTTTATAGCTTCTGCTTTTGTCAATATTGTTTGCGCAAAATTTGTTTTAGGTAGGCAAAGCACACAGACAAAAAACAGTAAAAATGAGGTAAATCTCATGTAAGAAATATTTAAAGTAAATTTTGACAAGTTTATTTGAAAAGGAATAATTAGTAAGACTTGGGAAGTTTTAAAAACTTACCAAGTCTTGTCTGAATTTTCGATTAATAAACCTCCTCCAAAGCCTCTTTTTCAATCTTCTGCTCAATTACCGCTCGCTCTATATCTCGCCTTTCAGGACGTACTCCTGTAAATAACCAGATACGACCCCGCTTAATGGAGTTGCTTAAATATAATAA
>CAKZUM010000276.1 GCA_937921525.1 uncultured Saprospiraceae bacterium | reverse complement strand
TCTACCACGCTTCAGACAAATCTTAATCTTCAACCGTACACGAACAATGGAACGGGCGGTGATTCAGGCATGGGTGACGGTGGACTTGTAGGTGGCCCAGATGGAATGTCTAGAGTCGTAAAAGATCCTAATACTGGCCTTTGGATTGATTCTCAAACAGGAGAGCCAGCGGAGGGAAGTATCAATGGAATGGTTTACGAAAAAGGAGATATTGTAGGCTCAGATACGAATGTATTTGAACCGGGTAAAACAGATCCTGCTCAAGGAGGAATTACCTTCTTACTACATATTTACTATGATTTCGATCAGTCTTATATCAGAGCAGATGCAGAGCCAGAATTAGAAAGAATGTTAGCAACGAT
The DNA here is from genome assembly GCA_937921525.1 of uncultured Saprospiraceae bacterium. GTDB lineage: Bacteria > Bacteroidota > Bacteroidia > Chitinophagales > Saprospiraceae > JAFMDF01. Next base: position 17,748 of record CAKZUM010000276.1, on the reverse strand, counting down.
GAATAACAATCCTGATTTAATTGTAGAAATTGGATCCCACACGGATTCAAGAGGTTCTTACAGATATAACAACCGATTGTCTCAGCGTAGAGCAGAAGCAGTGGTAAGATGGTTAGTAGAAAGAGGGGTGGCACAAGATCGTTTAGTGGCTGCAGGTTACGGCGAAAACATCAATGTTAACAATTGTTCTAATAATATTCCTTGTAGTGAAAGAGAACACCAAATGAACAGAAGAACAGAATTTAAAGTAATTGGCTGTACTTCTTGTGATTTTTTAAATGAAACGATTTCTTCTCCAAATGATTCTGTAGAGGTAAATCCATGTGTGGGTTGTCCTTTCGATGATTAATAAAAAGTTTTGGGATTTAGTTGGTTAGTTAATTAATCAATCAACTAAATCTTACCGCTATAATTCTCAAAAAAGAAAACAATTGGGTAAGTGCTTTGGTGCTTACCCTTTTTTGTAGCACGGAATTTATTCCGTATCAACTGATCGAGCGCAGCGCAGATTAGTTGTATTTTATCTACGCTTCGCTTGATAGTCTTACGGAATTTATTCCGTATCAACTGATCGAGCGCAGCGCAGATTAGTTGTATTTTATCTACGCTTCGCTTGATAGTCGTACGGAATAAATTCCGTGCTACTGATCTAGCGTAGGTTAGTTGTATTTTTATCTGCGCTTCGCTCGATAGTCGTACGGAATAAATTCCGTGCTACACCGTCACCACTACCTTACCAATCGTCTTACCTGTCTGAAATAATTCAATTGCCTCCACTAATTTATCAAAAGTAAAAGTATGCCCCACATGCGGTTTACCAATATCCAAATCTTTCAATTCTTGAATAAGGCTGTGCATCAATTCCACGCGTTCATACAAATAAATTAAGTTAAAACCTAAAATCCCTTTGTTGATTTCACTCATAGATTGGGGATCAATTCTAGGTCGAGTAATATGTTCATACAAGACTTTAAAGTAATTTGGACGCTTACCGGGAGAAGCATAACGCGCTGCCCCATAAAAAATAACCCTGCCTTCAGGAGCGAGAATTTCATAGGCATCTTTGAAAAAAGAACCACCGATACACTCCATGACGATATTTAGTTCTCGACCGCCTAAAGCATTTTTTAGGTCTTTTTCAAACGTTCTTTTGTTTCTAACAATCGCCGCATCATATCCTTCTTTTTTAATAAAATCTACCTTAGCAGCACTACCTACTGTACCAATGGTATAAGCACCATATTTTTTAGCAATTCGATTCGCAAGAATACCAACGCCACCAGCAGCACTATGTATAAGTATCGCATAATTTTCTCGGATGGCTCCAAGATTTCTTAAGCCGTAAAATGCAGTTAATACTTGTACCAAATAAGCTGCCCCCTCTTCATAACTCCAATCCGAGGGTAGGGGGAGGATATGCCCTTCATCCATATTTAAGTGCGTGGTATATCCACCAAAACGAGTAACGCCCATGATTCTATCTCCTACCTTATATTCTTTACAGTCTTTGCCTACTTTAATCACTTCTCCTGCATATTCTAATCCGGGAATAAAGACCCCTTTGGGCGTAGCAGAATATAAACCGAACATAGCGAATATATCGGCAAAATTAAGCCCAACTGCTTTCACTGCCACCGTTACTTCATTCCCAACAGGATCAGGTAATTCTGAAGTCACCAATTTTAAATTTCCAATATTTCCAGCCTTTAATTGATAGGATTGTCTTTGCATCGTTATATAGGTATTAATTTTGGTTCTATGACAATTTTTGCAAAAGTCATTTCTACCTACTCGTCGGATGGCTAACGCCGTCCGATGAGCAGTACATTCCCATCCGACGGCGGTAGCCATCGGACGGGAATGTTGCAAAAATTGTCAAAGAGCCTTAATTTTTTAGCCATCTGATAAATCTTATGATAATGGTAGATCATCGAATAAAACGCTAAGGTAAGAAAGATTAGTTATTATCTTTTCAACAGATCTAGTAGAATTGTATCTTTATAAAAACAACACCTTTAAAAGACATATTCTTATGAGTTACTTCACAAAAGAATACCTACAGTTCCTATCAGAACTGACCGTAAACAACGACAGAGAATGGTTTAATGCTAATAAAGCACGTTTCAAAGAAAAAGTGGAAGCACCTTTCAAAGTATTCATTAAAGATTTAATAGATCAAACAAGCGCAATAGACCCACGAATCAATATCACGGAAAAGGAAGCGATTTTTCGAATTTATAAGGATGTACGTTTTAGTAAGGATAAAACACCCTACAAAACGCACATGACAGCAGCTATAGGACCAGGTGGTAGAAAGGGGAATAAAATTGGAGGTATTTATTTGCACTTAGGGGCAGATCATTTTCGTATTTATACAGGCTTTTATATGCCGACCCCCAAGCAGGTACAATTAGTCAGAGAAGCTATCGTTTCAGATAGGAAAGGATTTAAGAAAATTGTGGAAGAACCGCAGTTTAAAAAGTTATTTGGACCGATTCAGGGGGAGGAACATAAGCGAGTACCCAAAGAATTTGCGCAATATATAGAAGATCAACCCTTACTTCAAAAAAAATCTTATTACGCCTTTCACGAGTTCAAACCAGAGGCTATTTTGAAAAAAGACCTATTAGAAGTATGTATGCTACATTTTATAGTCGCACAACCATTAGGTGTTTTTTTCGATAAAGCTTTGGAGTAACCTTTTTGTTAGAAAACGTAAACTATATTAGACCCTATTTTGTAAATTAAAGAGTCTAAATAATGATGAAAATAAGTTCTCTATTTTTATCAAAATCATATAAAACGAATCCCCTATTTTCATTTGTTTTGGTGGCTTTCGCCAACCAATCAACATTCACTAACTAGAATAAGGCATATTTAGCGTTCAGAATGCCACGTAGTCAGCATCCTACATCTGACACCTGCCCGCCCAAACGGCAGTCGGGAGGGCCTAACAGTTCCATTAGCATAAGCTAACCAGAACAGTCTGACTTCTGACCTCTAAAAAAAACTATTCTACAAAATAACTTACTTATGAACATGGGTCAAGAAGCATTTGATAAGATTTGGAAAATGATCAGTTTGAGATATAAATCTCATCCTTGGCATGGCGTAGAAATTGGAAAAAATGCACCAGAAGTAGTTACTTCTTTTATAGAAGTAATTCCGTCGGATACCGTAAAGTATGAAATAGATAAAAAATCAGGATACCTTAAGATTGATCGTCCACAGCGATTTTCTAACATAGTTCCAGCTTTATACGGTTTTGTACCTCAAACTTTATGTAGAGAGGAGGTAGCAGCATACTGTATGGAGAAAACTGGAAGAACTGGTATCATAGGAGACGATGATCCACTAGATATTTGTGTATTAACGGAGCGAGAAATTACACATGGTAATATACTAGTTCAGGCGAAACCAATCGGAGGTATGCGAATGATAGATGGGGGAGAGGCGGATGATAAAATTATTGCGGTATTGAATAACGATGAGGTGTATGGACAATGGGATGATATACTAGATATTCCAGAATCTATCTTGAATCGTTTAAAGCATTACTTCTTGACTTACAAGCAGTTGCCTGATGAAAAACCTAAGTGTGAGATCACGCACTTATATGGTTGTGAAGAGGCGAAAGCAGTGATTAGGAGAAGCCAAGTAGATTATCAAAAAGTCTATGGAAACTTGGAAGATGTAATGTCTATGACCTTGGTAGATGCCTTTACTTTTGGTCAGCAGAAGCAACGAATTTTGAAAGATTTGTAATTGAATTAATGGAGAATTTATAATTGAAAATGGAGAATTACTGATTGCATTTAAAAAACGATGAAATTTTGTTTTTTTTAAACGCAATCAAGGAATTCTCAATTATAAATTCTCCATTCTCAATTCCCCATTAAACAATTTTTCCTCGCCGATACCAACCAAGTTTGATAGCAATCTCCCCTACCAGCCAAAATAGCACCAAGCCAGAAAGTAGATCTTTAAAAAATTCCGCCACCGCTTGTCCTTCCATACCTACTAGTTCCAACATCTTTTTTAAAATAAAACTCATACCTATAAATAATAGGATACCAATAGCAGTTCTTCCCAAGCGATGTAGGATAGTGCCTTCATTCAATGGAATTCCTTTTTGACCAAGTAGTAGAAAACCTAATCCAGAACCTACAATAAAAGCAGGTAAAATATACACTTTGCTAGGTAGCAAGTATAAAAATACTAAAGGCAATAATAGTAGGAAAAAACTATAGGTATTCAAGGCAATCGGATAATGATTTTGTTGGAAGAAAGCTTGGCGTTTATTTGATTTTAGAATACTTAAATAAGCAATATACCAGCAGAGTCCACCTAGTGCAATTCCACCCAACACATCCGCTAAAAAATGTACACCTAAATAAAGCCTACTGATAGGAATTAAAATCATTAAGGCAACACATATCCCGCTCACCCATCTTTGTCGGAACAAACAAAGTAATGTACCCCAGAAAGCAATTGCAATACTAGAATGCCCTGAAGGGAAACCATATTCCATGTGTTCTGCTTTTCTAGTCACTTCCAATACATCAGCAGGGAGGGGTTCCCAAAAGCTTTTAGCCCCTCTTTCAGAAAAGGTAAAAGTATTTTCATCTGGAAGTTGTCCGTCTAAAAATTGTAAGGTGCTATCCACATGGAAGGGACGAGGTAAGGCAAAGTAATTTTTACCAATAAAGGTAACTGCTGCCGTCCATAGCAAGACTTGGAATAGAATAAACCCTTTCTTATAGTCAATCCCAAAAGTCAAAAGCAATAAGAAGAAGATAAAAAATTCCATATATCCTAATGTGGTGATGAACCGCATAAAAGAGGTTAGGAAAGGAGATTCAAAGGATTGAAGGAAGTGATTGATAGTCGTTTGAAACATGGATATTGGTGCTGTCTAAAAAGGGTGAAAGTAAGGAAAATATTCAATTTTCCCACAAAGCACTTTAGCAAAGTCCATATTTATTCAATTGATACTCTTAATGGCTGATACCTGTGTAGCACATTGAGCGAGGGAAGGTAGCAGACATTTGGGACTGGAGAATACAGCCATCTAAGATGACTGCCATTATGTTCCCACAAGCTATACTCAAATGTCAACCATCATGATAAAAAATCCTAATATAAGTGACAGGTAAGCAAAAAAAAAGAGGCGTTAAAAACGCCTCTCTTAAAATCTCATTCCGAAGAACGAGTTTCGTTTAGTTATCCCATATCCTAATTTCATATCAAAGATGCTCTTAATCAAGGCTTTTTTCAATTCGGTAAACAGGGTTTATGTGACAGTTAAAATTAGTTTGGCAATAAAACAAATTTCACTATGACCCTTTTTTTTGTTTTTGGAGGTCAATGTGACACCTAATTAAAATTCGTATTATTTTGTTTTATCTTTACATAAAGTCTATTAATCTATGGTTTATATATTAGGTTTTATTGAGTAACCTAATAGGGGTATGGAATGAGGGGTTTTACTAAAAGATATGTTGACATATATGTCCTTAACACAACTGCAAGGAATAAAATCACACTTTTTGTTAAGTTGATACTAGTTTTCTCATTTAAAAAGTACTATGTACGCTGTACACGAAATTGATTATGAAATTTTTGGTTCTGAAATGCAATTTGTAGAGATCGAATTAGATCCTACAGAAACAGTTATTGCCGAAGCAGGGGCGTTTATGATGATGGAAGATGACATAGAAATGAAAACGATCATTGGAGACGGCACTAAGAAGAAGTCAGGAATTTTTGGCAAATTAATATCCGCTGGAAAACGATATTTAGCAGGAGAAGGTATATTTATTACAACATTTACCCATGTAGGGGATGAAGGAAAAAGAAAAGTCTCTTTTTCGGCTCCCTATCCTGGAAAAATTATCCCTTTGGATTTGCGGGAATTAGATAATAAGATAGTTTGTCAGAAAGATTCTTTTCTATGTGCAGCAAAGGGGGTGACTATTGGAATTGAGTTTTCAAGAAAAATCGGTAGAGGTTTATTTGGTGGAGAAGGGTTCATTATGCAAACGGTCAAAGGAGATGGTTTTGCCTTTCTACATGCTGGCGGCACCGTTACGAGAAAAGAACTAGTGGTAGGCGAGCGACTCATTCTAGACACAGGCTGCTTAGTGGCTTTTAGTGGTGGTGTTAATTTTGATATTCAACGAATAAAAGGCATTAAAAATATGTTCCTAGGAGGAGAAGGTTTATTTCTAACTACTTTAGAGGGCCCCGGTACTGTATGGGTACAGTCTTTACCATTTAGTCGCTTGGCGGATCGAGTGATTGCTAGTGTGAATAGGGGCAATAAAAAAGGAGAGAGTGGTATATTAGAAGCACCATAATTTGTTTAGAGGTCAGATTGCTACGCTGTCAGATGTGTGATGTACTAGAACTTTTTCGATTTACTTTTTATAGAATGAATAGATCTAATTTTTATAATGCTTTTGTACTCTTTACACTTCTTTGTTTGTTTGTTGCTGCTTGCAAGCCAGATTTAAAACGAAATATAAAAGAATACTACTTACCGATATCTGAATTATCAGATGGGAAAGTTTATGAGTATCATCCCCTTCACAACGATAGCTTACCACCCTTTTATTGGTACTTCCGAACAATGGAACAAAAAGGAGAAACGATACTAACGAGTACTTACTACGATCATCAATTTACCGTGCAACAGTTGAGTAATGAGGTAGTCGTAAAAAATGGAGTTATTTTACATGACTTATTCCTCTATGGAACAGATACGCTGACAGGTAAGCAAATTCAAAATCCTGTTAAAGTAGAATGGGATAATGCTTTTCCTTTTGAAGTGACCGACTCAACAGGTGCTTTTTTGTATAAAATCTATTGGACAGATTTAGACAACCCACAGCAAAAAATACGCTTAATCCGAAATAAACATTTTATGGGCGATGATACCTACACCTATAAAGGAGAAACGCTTGATTGTGTAAGATTTTTAGTAAAAGAACTATTAGAAATAGAAGAGGTAGGCTTTCAAGAATTGAAATATACAGGTACGGAGTTATATGCGAAAGGTATTGGATTAGTTTATTATAATAAAAAAATAGACGGCCAAATCGTTCAAGAATATGAATTAGTAGATCGATATAATATGCAGGAATTAGAAGAACGATTTAGGAAAAGTATGGAAGAATAGATAGACTTACTCTAAGCTCGTCACTATTCGATCATTCATTCGTCTAGAATAAGGATAGAATTATCAGAAAATTGATAGGAATAACTATAATTGCCTGTATTTTTGGAAATAGCGGGCTTTATTTCGCCCAAGTACTTCCAACACTATAATTTTAAGAGAAAACATACATTATGGTTTTAGACATACTTTTTGGATTATTTGCATTGATCGGTTTTTGGACAGGGTATAGTAGAGGGATTATCAGTACGGTATTTACAGTAATCTCTTTCACAATAGGTGCTTTGTTAGCCTTTAAATTAGGTCCGGCATTTACTAATTTTTTAGAGCAAGTTTTTAATAATGACCACCCGCTGATGTTGGCAGCAGGCTTTTTATTATCCTTTGTCATAGTTATGGTCATTTTAAGAATGTTGGCAAGAGGATTAGAGGGTATTTTAAAATCTGCTAATATTAATTTTATTAATCAGACCATAGGTGGCTTTGTCTTAGGGGCAGTAGCTATTCTCGTATATAGTTGGTTATTATGGTTTGCAGATCAGTCTCATTTGATAGATCCACAAACTAAAACAGAATCGGTTACTTATACCTACACCAAAGAATTTCCAGATCACATGAAAGTGGTCACCGATCAATTAAAACCTATGTTTAAAGAGTTTTGGAATGAGGCATTAGATGCCATTGATCGAATGGAAGATATGAGTGTTCGGAAAGAATCTGATCCAACGATTTATGATATTGATGAGGACGGCGTTCGGGAAGAGCAATAATTTTTTTTGATATGATCTCTCTAAAAATCATACATCATATTTCATAAATCATACATCATAAATCTGTCTGAATAGAGTAGGCATAAATTAAACAGATTTAAGATGTATGATGTATGATTTAAAATTTATGATTTTTGCTGTACTTGATGTTATATCATATTGTCAAAACAAAAAAGTGGCGAAGCCACTCTCTAAAACTCAACAAGCATGAATCCATTAATTACAAAATTCCAAGAGCGAGCTAAATTATTTGATGCACTTCAAGCAGATCAGAAAGGTCAATGGGGTATTATGACGCCACAGCATATGGTCGAACATGTAGGAGGTGTTATTTATGGAACAGCAATGGGAAAAGGCTCCGCTACATTGGCGATACCAGAAGAGCAAGCAGCTAAAATGAAAGGTCGTTTTTTTAGTGCTTATTATCCTTTCCCTAAAAGTGTGAAGATGCCGGGGACGCAGGATAAACCAGCGGAACAATTTCCTTTGCGAATGGCTTCATTGGAAGAAGCGAAAGAAAAATTAAATAGGGCGGTGTCAAAATTTATAAAACAGCAGGAAGCGAATCCAGAACAAACTGCCCTTCATGGATATTTTGGAAACTTAACGATGGAGGAGTGGCTAGCTTTTCATATCAAGCATATGGAGCATCACTTAATGCAATTTGGTTTGTTGCCACCTGCCGATGAAAAGATAACTCAATTAGAAAAATTATTATATAAGGTATATACGAAGGTGTCTACGGATGCCACGGTCAAATGGGGTAAAATGAATGCCCATCAAATGGTGGAACATATAGGGTTGGTATTTGTATTGAGTACGGGCAAATTTGATCTTCCCTATAAAGGCACGGCAGAAGATGCCGCCAAATATTGGGCAGCATTTCAAGATGCACCAGCTCCTTGGAAAACCGTATTTCCAGCAACCTCTTTTGGAGATCCTAAGCCACCTCGTGCAGCAACTATGGAAGCATCAAAGGCTGGTCTTCAAAAGACTTTTCAAAAATATTTAGCCTACTGTGAGGCGAATCCAGATGCAGTAAATAGCCATTTTTTCTTGGGTAATTTGACCGTCGATCAATGGCGACAGGTTCATGTGAAACATGTGGAGCATCATTTGAGACAGTTTGGGGTGTTGGAGGAAGTGGTTGCTTGATAGAGAAGATTGTCGAGGTTTGTAACCTCGATACTGTACGATAATCATATAGCATCGAGGTTACAAACCTCGACGATCCTGAGTGTTGGAGGATATTGTTTAGAAAATCATACATCATATTTCATAAATCATACATCATACATCTGATAAGCTGGGCTGACTATTACATCCAACTAGATGGATTTAAGATGTATGATCACACTACTGGACATTGTTTAGAACAGAGAGCAGACCAGCCCGACTGCCGTCAGGCGGGCGGGGAAGAGAGTAGAGACGTATTTCGATCAGAGAACGACGAAATTTCGTCATTTTTTAAACGTAATCTGTCTCTATTCTCTGCTCTCTATTCTCTGCTCTTTAAAATGTCCAGTAGTATGATGTATGATATATGAGTTAAAATTTATGATTTTGCCACACTTGATGCTATAGGAATACTAAAAAAAAACGAATCACATCTCCTTCCATGAAAAAGCTATTCACCTTCCTAGTCCTCCTATTACTCCTCATCGGAGGAATCCTTTTTTATCTTCAAGATCACTTAAGATTAATTACAGGAACTGCAGCCAAGCGAATGTGTTCTTGTGTTTTTGTAGCAGACAGAACTGCCGAATCTGTAGCTGACCAAGATAATAATTTTTCTATTGTCAGCTATGCAGATGCTAGTGTCGATCATACAAAGAGAATCGCTTCTGCTACTGTCTTGGGAATGGCAAAACAAACAGCCGTTTATAGAGAAGGTTTAGGTTGCGCTTTAGTTTCTGATGGGTATGCCCAAGATCGCTTGAGTACCAATTCTGGAGCTGCTTTACAAGCATCTTTGGCAACGGCTGCAACTAGCATTTGGCCAATGGGGAATCAAATAGTAGACTCTTTACTGCCTGCTTTTGATAAAGCAAAATTGACCGCAGCGATGGCCGCCGCTTTTGAAAATCCTGACCTCAAAACAAGGGCAGTAGTAGTTTTAAAAGATGGACAATTAATAGGGGAGCAATATGCAGATGGATTTGACAAAGACACCCCGATACTGGGTTGGTCGATGACTAAGAGTATCACCAGTGCCTTAGTAGGTATCTTAGTGAAGGAAGGAAAAATAGACATCAACCAACCCGTAGATATTCCAGAATGGAAAGAAGATGAGCGATCAAAAATTACTATGAATAATTTACTACAAATGAGTAGTGGTTTGAAATGGGGCGAAATTTATACAACAGTCTCAGACGTTACGAAGATGTTGAGTTTAGAGGGAGATATGTATCAACATGCTATTAGTGTTCCCGCCGAGGCAGCACCAGATACTAAATTCTATTATTCTTCTGGAACGACCAACATTGTAGCAGGTCTAATAAAAAAATATTTTAATCAAGTAGAAGACTACTGGGCTTTTCCACATACCGCTCTACTAGATAAAATCGGTATGCACAGTGCGGTGATAGAACCTGATGCTTCGGGTACTTTTGTTGGTTCTTCGTATTGTTTTGCTACGCCAAGAGATTGGGCAAAGTTTGGACAACTCTATTTAAATGATGGGGTTTGGCAAGGAGAAAGAATTTTACCAGAAGGTTGGGTAGATTATACACGCACCCCTGCGAACGCTTCCGCAAAAGGCTATGGGGCTTTTTTTTGGTTAAATGCGGATGAAGAATTAAAAGATGTTCCGACTGATATGTATGCGTGTGACGGCTTTCAAGGACAGCGTGTATTTATATTACCCTCTCAAAATTTGGTGGTGGTTAGAATGGGTTTGTCTGAAGAGGGGGCTTTCGATTTTAATTCGTTTTTAAAGAATATTACAGAGGCTACCATTTAGGTACTTGGAAAAATTGAATGTAATATTTTTACCACATGGGTCACATAGTAGTATGCCACGCTATGTGACCTATGTACCTATGTGGTTAAAAAAAAACTATTGTGTTAATCTAAGAATAACCCTATTCCAACTCATTCAACTCAAACCGCTCAATATCAAAACTAGTATCAAAAGCATCTCCAGTAGTAGCTTCTAATTGATAATAATCTAAAGCAGGTAGGGCATCTAAGTGAAAGATAAACTGTTCATTAATGAATATCTGAGTAACATCTGCTTGCTGTCGAATTGTTATCTTTTCAATCGGTTTGTCATTGAATAAAGTCGTGTTATTACTATAAAAAATATCATTATCTAAATTGTCTAAAGTAACGCCAACATAATATCCCCATCCTGGTATAATGTACATATAGTAACTCAAACCACTAGCTCCCCATTCCACTCTAGTTCTAGTATTTGCAGCAGTTAGTAAGGTGAAATCAGCTTCTAACTCATATTGATTGAGTGGAGTCGTATAGCGTTCATTTAAGCGATTTATATTTTCTTTGGTCGTTATGTTTTTTCTATTGAGCGATTCATTATAATCGAATTGTACTTTACTCCACTCAGGATCTGGCGTGTTAGGATCGAATAATTCATCTATATAATAATCTTTTCTAAAACCGAAAAAAGAAACAGGAAAACGATCTTGAATACCTGTTAAAGGAGATCCTCTTAATATACTCTTCCAAGTTAGATCACTAAATTGCTCATTTCGATGTCTTCGATCTAATTCACAATGTCCCAGTTCATGGAATAATAAGAAAGACCGAAATCGCTCACTAAAACGGAACCAATTTTCTTTGTTGATGATAATATGGTGCTCTCCCAAATAGCACAATCCACTGGCTCCTTCCAAAGCAGTTTCAGAAAATTCAATGCGAAGCCCAGTATCACTAAAATCTATATTGTGCCCTCTCTTTGCCCCTTCTGCTATAAATTCTTGGACATACGGTTCAAAGGTAGGGTCCACATCATAGGTAGTAGTGCCAATATCTGTGTCTCCATTATCTGCACAACTACCGATAATCAATAAAAGGCATACTAAGAAGAAAAAGTAATTTTTCATACTTTAAGTTTTAAATAACTTCACTTAATAATTCAAAAGAATCGTACTCATATTCACCCTTTCCGATTTCCCTCGCAACTCAATATCTCCTAATGGTTTTGGAGTCATATAAGCAGGTAAATGTAGAATCGATAATAATTTATCAGAAGCCAACAAAGTAACATCTCTATTATTACATTCCATTTGAATACGACTTGCCGTATTTAACACATCGCCAGAAAACGTAATTTCTTTTTTGACCCGACCCATTTCTCCGACCATTACTTTACCATAATGTAGGCCCGCCTTGAAGACAGGAATACAATTATATTTTTCCATATACCGGTCTTGGTTATTTAGTATAGCGGCTTGAATAGCATAAAAACACTCAATACAATTGGCTTGTTCAATCCCATTATTCATTCTCCAGCTTATTATTATCTCATCGCCGACATACTGATATATTTCTCCTTTGGTTTGTAGGATGGGTAGGGTGGCATCTTCAAAAAAGTCTTGTAGCAGATAGAAATATTTTTTTGCACCAATTTTCTCTGCAATAGTGGTAGAGCCTTTGATGTCTAAAAACATAAAAATTCGTTCTTCTTCACTAGGTTGAAAGTATCGACCTGCTAGCATATCCCTAAAATTTCCTTGACCATATTTATCATTTACCGCTAATACGATAATTGTTCCAATCATCACCAAGCCCCATGTTAGAAACTGTTTTAAAAAGTCAGCACTAAACATGAAACTCAATACTCCTTGTTGGACTTCCGCAGTAAGTGGCGAGGCTTGTTTAGTGATGATTTGGTAAAAAGTAGAGCCTAAGGCAATGAGTAAAATACCTAAGACTGTGTAGATGAGAGAGATATAAAATATGGCTTTCCAAAAAGGCATTGTTCTGATCCAAGCTTCCATCCTCGTTAGTACAAGCCCAGCAGTGGCACCAGCAATCAAGGCGATGATGGCGTTCACCATTAATATATGCCAGAATCTATAAATGGAAGTATCTTCTAGGTAAGTCTGAACGACTAAAGAATCGTAAAATACCTGAAAGCAACTAATGAGCATCCACACTAGGGCGATGTGCCTAATCTTGCGAAGATTTAGTGAAGCGGTAGTCGTTCCCATTGTTTGTTAGCTAACTGTTTTTAGCAAAGATAATTTTTATACCTAATCAAACAAAATATTGCCCAACTAATCATACTACCTAAAATAGCCCCTCCTAAGATGTCACTTGGATAATGTACACCCACATAGACCTGCGCTAAAGCTATAGAAGCTGCCCAAAGGAGCATCGGTAAGCGAATCCATTTCCAAATACTTCCAAGTGTTAAGACTAAAAAAACAGCGATACTAAAATGATTGGCTGCATGAGAAGAAGTGAAACTATAACCACTCCCACAAGGAACGAGTAAATGAGCGGTTTCTTTAAAACCTACTTGATTACAAGGACGAATGCGTTCTACATTATTTTTGACCAACCAACTACTGGTAGCGTCTGTAATACTTACGGAAAGCAATAAAAATAAAATACCTATGACCCCTTTTTTCCCAAAATGATAAATAATTGTAGGGATTAATAACAGGTAAAGGGGAATCCAAAAAAGTTTATCTCGCCAATAGGGTAGGAGCCAATCAAAGAAGGTATTCTTGCAGTCTTCATTGATGAAGTGAAAGATGGAGTGGTCTAGTTGGAGTAGGTAGTCCATGATTTTAAATTTCTCGTAGCGCGTAGCTCAAGCTTCTAGCTTGAGTTCTTACCTACTCAAGCTAGAAGCTTGAGCTACGGATGTAGGTACCTACTGTACCTACTCAAGCTAGAAGCTTGAGCTACGGATGCTTGAGCTACGGATGCTTGAGCTACATTCGAAACGTTATATAGAAGGATTACTGCGCCATTTTTTATACTGATTAATCAAGCCTTGCGTAGAAGCATCGTGCGTATCAATCGGTGTATTATCTGCTAACTCTGGTAAAATCTGTTTTGCCAATAATTTTCCTAATTGTACGCCCCATTGGTCAAAACTAAAAATATTCCAGATAGCGCCTTGTACAAATATCTTATGCTCATACAGAGCGATCAATTGACCTAGAGTATAAGGCGTAATTTTTTTAATAAAAATCGAGTTAGTCGGAATGTTTCCTTTAAATACTTTGTAAGGTGCTAGTTTCATTATTTCGTCAGGAGGCGTTCCTGCTTGCTCCAGATCATCGACCACTTCTTGCATAGACATACCTTTCATCAAAGCTTCTGTTTGGGCAAAGAAGTTGGCGAGTAGCTTATCATGATGATCGCCTATTGGATTGTGGCTAATAGCAGGCGCAATGAAATCACAAGGAATTAACTTAGTCCCTTGGTGAACGAGTTGATAAAAAGCATGTTGTCCATTCGTACCTGGTTCGCCCCATAGGATTGGACCAGTTTGATAGTTGACAGGTTCTCCGTTTCGATCTAAATATTTACCATTACTCTCCATATTCACCTGCTGAAAATGAGCGGCAAAACGATGTAGGTATTGATCGTATGGAAAAATAGCTTCGGTTTCTGCACCATAGAAATTATTATACCAGATACCTATTAAGGCTAAAAGGATCGGAAGGTTTTTTTCTGCTGGTGTATGTCGAAAATGTTCGTCCATAGCATGCAGTCCATCCAATAACCCTTCAAAATTTTTATACCCAATCGTGCAAGCAATCGCCAAACCTATTGCAGAAGACAAGGAGTATCGGCCACCCACCCAATCCCAAAAGACAAACATATTCTCTGGAGCAATCCCGAATGCTTCTACTGATTTAGCATTAGTAGATACCGCTACAAAATGTTTAGCAACAGCAGTTTTATCCTTAGCATGTTCCAAAAACCACTTTCTAGCCGAATGGGCATTCGTCATGGTTTCTTGGGTGGTGAAAGACTTAGAAGCAATAATGAAAAGTGTCGTTTCAGGATTTACCTTTTTAAGCGTTTCTGCAATATGGGTCCCGTCTACATTCGATACAAAATGAACATTTATATTAGGTTGCCAATAAGGCTTTAAAGCTTCGGTCGTCATGACTAAGCCAAGATCAGACCCACCAATACCGATATTTACAATATCCGTAATCGCTTGATTGGTATAGCCTTTTAGATGACCCGTATTCAATTTATTGGTAAATTCTTTTATTTGATCTAGTACTTTATTGACTAAAGGCATTACATTTTCTCCTTCAAATAATACGGGAGTATTCTTTCTATTTCGCAGTGCCGTATGGAGTACGGCTCGTTGTTCTGTTTGATTGATTTTCACACCCGTAAACATTTGCTCAATCGCATCCGTCACTTGTGTTTCCTTCGCTAAATCAAGTAACAAATCTATTGTTTCTTTGGTGATTCTATTTTTAGAAAAATCAACCAATATATCTTCTACTTGCAGAGAAAATTCTTGGAATCGCTCAGGATCGTTAGCAAAAAGATCCTTCATTTGAAGGTCCTTGGTTTTTTGAAAATGTAGTGCTAATGCTTTCCATGCATTGGTGGTTGTCGGATTGATTTTCTTTAGCATGTTAATAAATGTTAGAGGTAATCTGAATATCGTAGAATTATTTCTACAAAGAAACATATAATTAAAATTTGTTGCCTATTCTATGCCTATTAAAATAAAAAAAACGCCAGTAAAATAATTACTGACGTTCTACGTAGATCCAAAATTTAAATCTTTGAATAAAGTCCTGTTGCTGGCAGTATTGTGAGATTTCTGCCTTAGAATGTTAGCGTTTTGGTTACTTCTTTTATCAAGTTTAAAAGAAGCCCCTCCCCGCAAGGAGAGGCCATCCCAAAAACCGATTTAAGTATTTGTCTTTTCAATGGTTTTGGAAAAGGACCCCGTATAAAGGGCCCCATACCCAAAAACCGATTAAGTATATTTTGTAGATGCCTCTCTGTGCAAATCATAAATTTTACATCATAAATCATACATCATAAATCCATGTAATTCAAATCGTGATAGATATAAGATGTATGATTTCTGAATTTTGATATATGATTTTTAGCACTTAACTTCTCTACCTATTTAGGCTTATTTTACTACAATCATTTTCTTGGTGGCTACCCCAAATGAGGAGGCCAAATGATAAAAGTAAGTACCTTCAGGGAGGTATTGATCAAAGTAAATAGTATGTACTCCTTTATTAAAAGGAGCTGTTTTCTGGAATACTAATTTCCCTTGAATATCTAGAATATGAAGCGTTACATCACTAGCTTCAGGTAGTTGAAAGCTGAATTCGGTTGCTTCCTTAAATGGATTTGGTTGGTTTTGAGTTACTTTAAATTCTTCTGCACCAATAGTTGGAGTGGTCATTAATAAAACATCCAATAGATTGCCAGCTACATGATAGGCTTCTGCTGTGGTTAAATCAGAAGTGATGTTTAAGAAGTCTGCCAGTTGTCCATCTTTGGAAGCGGTAAAAGTGAGTTGGAAAAGCATTCTTTTTTCTTCCTGTAATGTTGAAGTGGAGGTACTACTTAAAGGTTCAGAAATATTAGCAAAGAAGCTATTCCAACTCGTTGTTATATATCCACGGTCTGAATGTGTAATGCCAAAGTGTTCCTCGCTTATGATGCCTTCCTCTATTGATTCAAATACTAAGCTGTTGAAAGACATTGTAAATTGATAACCTTCTATATCCGCTAAGTTATTGGTAAAAAAAGGAACTGTGATTTGATCGCCTTTTTTAACTTTTTGATCTGCTGTTTCTAATACAAATTGTTGACTGCTTGAGCGTGGAGTGGTAGAAGCCAATGTGTTTTCTGCGGCATTACTAGATACATCTCCAATCTTTATAGCTATGAAATCTAGATTAGCCATTGTCCCTGGCAAATCGCTTACCAAGATAGATTCTTCAAAAGATTCTAGAAGCGGATTTGATTGTGTAAATTCATAGTCAGCTGGGACAAATCGCCAGCTAGTATTGTTTTGAATATCTGTGCTTAAATTTAAAATTAATTTTCTCAAAACGACAATGTCATAAGCTGTAACAGAATTTGACTTATTAGCGTCTCCTGCAATATATTGATAGGGAGAACTAAATGGTTGAATCCCTAAAATGTGCTTTGTAATTAACACTAGATCGAAAGTAGATACTCCGTTCAAAGGATCTTGATTTTTGTAGGGTTTGATAATATAATCTGCGCCCATACTTACATCAAAATGATACGTTCCATTCGTGCTAGTCATATAAGGTGGAGGCATATTTCCTGATCCTTCGATGAATACTTCTGTCTCCTCAACGGCTAGCCCATCTTTCATCGTAATCGTTCCAGCTACTTGACCAAAATTACAAACGGCTTGGTTATCTTGTATGATTACAGAGGTACTACAGTAGTCATAATTTCCTGCTTCATCTATTACATAAACAGAGACTATTTGAGTGCCGACATGAGTACAATTAAAGGTGACTCCTATTGGTAATTCTTGTATTTCTTCAAAAGTCGTTGGTTCATGACCTAGAGAAGTGTGGTGTATTCTAATATCCAAATCACTTTCTTTTGTACAGTTGTCAAAACTACCTACATTGAAGTCATTGCCCCAGATAGCGACCTCTCCAGTATCCATTAAAGGAATGGCTAAACCACTGATACAGTATGGAGTTGGCGGCTTACAATCTTTGAACAAATAAGTAGGTGCTTCCCAAGTAGTATTCCCACATTGGTCGTTTACGAGCCATTCTACTCTATATGGAATTCCTGCTTTTACGGAAGCAGTAAAACTATTTCCCG